>JAJBVQ010000103.1 GCA_020859745.1 Rikenellaceae bacterium | reverse complement strand
CTCAAAACCCGCCGCCAAAGCCATGATCTCCGAGCCGTTGCCCCGGATGATCGTCGGCGGCGCGGTAATCAGGAGCCTTTTGTTCACCCCGTTGCGGTACTGCGTTGCCCCCGCGCCCACCGGGTCGTAAACGATCGGCACCCCCGCCGCCCGCGCCGCGCACATCGCCCGCTCCATGCCCCGCACCCACTCCGGTGACAGCGTCCCCACATTGACGACCAGGGCCTTCGCCAGCCGCACCATCTCCGCCACCTCGTCCTCGGCGTGCGCCATCACCGGCGAAGCGCCGAGCGACAACAGCGCGTTGGCCGTGTTGTTCATCACCACGAAATTCGTGATGTTATGCACCAGGGGAGCCTGCTCCCGGATCGCGGCCACATCGCGCCGCAAAGAATCGTTCCGTTCCATATAACTGAAATTTTGGTCTAAAATAGATATCTTTGTTGAATTAGCATAAAACTAACCACCCAAAAACCGGATATGAAAAAACTGTTAATCGCAGCCGCCGCACTTCTTTTCGCAGGCCAGACCTATGCCCGGAAAAGCCCGGCCGACTACGTGAATCCCTTTATCGGAACCTCGAACTACGGCACCACCCAGCCCGGCCCCGTCGTGCCGCAGGGAATGGTCAGCATGTCGCCGTTCAACACCATCCCCCGGCCGGGACACAAAGTGCACACCGACAGCTGGTGCTCGACCCCGTACGTGTGGGACAACAAATGGATGATCGGTTTCACCAACGTGAACCTCAGCGGCGTGGGATGTCCGGATTTAGGTTCGCTTATCCTGATGCCTACCACCGGCAAGCTGGAGGTGGATTTCCAGAAATACGCCTCGCCGATGACCGATCAGACCGCCAAAGCGGGGTACTATTCCGCCAAGATCGAAGCCTATAATGTATTGGCCGAGATGACCACTACCACCCGCACCTCGCGGTCGCGGTACACCTTCCCGGCGGGCGAGTCGCACATCTTGTTCAACATCGGACAGGGGCTGACCACAGAGTCCGGCGGCTATGCCAAAATCGTGTCCGACAGCGAGATCGAAGGGTTCAAGATCATGGGGGATTTTTGCTACGGCGTGCCGCAGTCGGTGATCCCGGTCTACTTCGTGGTGCGCACCAGCAAGCCTGCCGAAAGCGTCAACTACTGGAAAAAACAGCCCGACTTCTCGCACAGCGCGATCAAGGACTGGAGCAGCACCAGCAATAAATACAAAATTTACACCCGCTTCAAACAGCCCATCGCCGGGGACGACATCGGCGTGGCGTTCAACTACTCCACCGCCGACGGCGAAGCCATCGAGGTGGCCGTAGGGGTTTCGTATGTGAGCATCGAGAACGCCCGCGAGAACCTCGACAAGGAACAGCGGGGCAAGGATTTTGCGGCGATCTATGCGGATGCCGTGGCGGCGTGGAACAAAGTCCTCGGCGTGGTGGATCTCAACGGAGGCACCGAAGACCAGAAGACGCAGTTCTATACCGGCTTGTACCACAACTGGGTGCACCCGTTCGTGCTCCAGGACGTGAACGGCGACTACCCGGAGATGGAGAGCGGCCGCATCCGGCGCATGCCGGAAGGCACAGACCGGCTGACCATGTTCAGCGGCTGGGACGTCTACCGCCTCACGCCGTTCATGGGCTCGTTCTTCTTCCCGCAGCGGCAGAACGACATGGCCCTGAGCCTGATGCAGATGTATAAGGAGAGCGGCAACCTGCCGAAGTTCGAGATCGCGGCCAAAGAATTCATGGTGATGGAGGGAGATGCGGCGCTGCCGTACATGACCGCCTGCTGGTTCCTGGGCCTGACCAAGGGGATCGACACGGAAACGCTCTACCAGGCGATGCTCAAGAACGCCACCGCGCCGGCGGAAGAGAACCGCATCCGCGGCGACCAGTCGTTCTACACCTATCACCACTACATTCCGCTGCGCCACAAATTCGACAACTCGGTTTCGCAGGCCTTGGAATACTACGTGGCCGACTGGAGCCTCGGCCAGATGGCCAAGGCACTGGGCAAAACCGCCGATTACGACATGCTGAACGCCCGCGCGATGGGGTACCGCAAATACTTTGACAAGAACTATGGCCTGCTGCGACCGGTGCTGCCGGACGGAACGTTCATGCCGGGCTTCGACCCGCGCGAAGGCGAGAACTTCAAGCCGGTGAACGGCTTCCACGAGGGCAGTTCTTGGAACTACTCATTCAGCATCCCGTACGACATTCCGGGCCTGATCAAGCTCTACGGCTCGCCGAAACGGTTCGTCGATTCGCTGAGCGCCTGCTTCGACAACGGCTATTTCGACATGGGCAACGAACCGGATATGGGCTATCCGTACTATTTCAGCTACGTGAAAGGGTCTGAATGGAAAACGCAATACTATGTGAACCAGTGCCTCGAACGCTATTACAGCAACACGCCGGGCGGCCTGCCGGGCAACGACGACGCGGGGACGATGAGCGCCTGGCAGAACCTCTCGATGATGGGCATCTATCCGCCGTGCCCCGCCAAAGCGGAATATATCATCACCACCCCGACTTTCGACCGAGTCACGATCAAGCTCGACCCGAAGTATTACAAGCAATCGGAGCTGGCGATCGAGGCGGTGAACCGCACGCCGGAGAACATTTATATCGAAAAAATCGAACTGGACGGTAAACCTTTCCGGGGTTATTTCATCTCACATAAGCAACTGACCGACGCCGGACGGCTGACGATTTACTGCACGGACAAGCCGAAGAAGTAAGGCTTTCGTGCAAACCGCAAGTTTCTCTGTCGGATTGCCCGCAGCCAGCGGTGGCAAAACCGAGCATCGCGAGTGTTGCAGCCCTCCGCCGGGGGTGGTTGCGGGCTGACCGCTGTCGCGGGAACTCTTTAGAAGTGCCATTTTTTTGTTTCGGGCCGGATACCTCCCATCAAAGCCCGGAGCCAGCGGAGGGGTTACCCGAGCTTGTCGAGGGTTGTGCCGTTAACTTCGCTACGCTCGTTTTTTTCCTCGCCGCTCGGCCAAGCGTGCAAGCCCGTTTGGCTCTCGCTGGCAGCGTCGATTCGCCCGGGGTGGCTCCGGGACACGCGCCCCTACGGGTCGCAGGCAAGCGAGAAAAGCCCCCGCGATAGCGGCGGGCGCCCCCAAGGGGGGGGCAGGGGCGCCCGAAAACGAAAGAGCGAATAGCTGGGTCTCCACGCTGACGGGCAGGTCAGCGATATGTTTTCGGGCCGGACGCCTCCCATTGAAGCCCGGAGCCAGCGAGGGGCCCCGTTGGGGCTTTTGTGAGGGCTTGCAAGGCCCCAAAGGCAGCCCTTCGCCGGGGGTGGCTCTGGGCTGGCGGCTCCGCCGCACTACATAAAACGGCCCCGCTGAAAGAGTTCCCTCGGAAGTGGATAGATCGGCCGCCCGGTGCGCGTGCTCGCGCCGAGCGTGAAGCTGTAATTACCCCAAGGTTGCGGGCCTCCCGAGGGGAGGTGTCCGGCCCGCGCGGTTCTACGAACCGCAGAAAGAAAACGACCCCGCGGGTGCCGCGGGCACTCCGGTGAAGCATTGCCCGGATCAGGACGTCAAACCGGCTCAAGT
>JAJBVQ010000110.1 GCA_020859745.1 Rikenellaceae bacterium | reverse complement strand
GGCACGGTGGAACGGATGGCGGCGGGGGAGGGGCTGGACGCGCACAAAAACGCGGTGACGGTCAGGCTCGATACATTGAAATAATATGTACGGTTTTTATATCGGCCCGCAGCCAGCGGAGGGTCTGCAATTTATTGCGGCCCTTCGCCCGGGATGGCTGCGGGCCGGCCGCTGACGCGGAGCCTATGAAAAAACCGAACGATAAACTGAACAAATCATGGACATCACATCGCTTTTCCGCGAGAATATCAGGCGGATGGCCCCCTACTCCACCGCCCGCGACGAATACGAAGGCGACCTGGGCATCTACCTCGACGCCAACGAGAACCCCTTCGACAATGGCTACAACCGCTACCCCGACCCCCACAACAAGCGGATCCGGGCCCGTGTTTCGGAAATGCGCGGCGTTCCGGCGGAGCGGATCTTCGTGGGAGGCAACGGCAGCGACGAACCCATCGACCTGCTGTTCCGGGTATTCTGCGAGCCGCGTCAGGACGAGGCGATCTCCATTGCGCCAAGCTACGGCATGTATCGCGTGGCGGCAGCCACGAACGACGTGAAGCTGGTCGAGGTGCCGCTCCCGGAGGATTTCCGGCTCGATGCGGCGGACTTTCTGTCGAAAGTCACGCCGCAGATGAAGCTGGCCTTCCTCTGCTCGCCGAACAATCCGTCGGCCAACCTGCTCGACCCGGCGGAGGTCGAGAAAATCATTCGGGGGTTCGGGGGAATCGTGGTGCTGGACGAGGCCTATATCGATTTCGCGGAGCACGAGGGTTTCCTGCCGCGGCTGGCCGAGTTTCCGAACCTGGTGGTGCTGCAAACGCTCTCCAAGGCGTGGGGCATGGCCGGGATACGGATCGGATTTGCGTTCGCCGACCCTCAGATCGTGGCCGCGATGGGGCGGATCAAGTACCCCTATTCGGTGAACGTCATTACGGAGCGGCTGGTGTTGCAGGAGCTGGAACGTTCGGCCATCCGCGAAGAACAGATCGCGACGCTGATCGAAGAACGGAAAAAACTGGTCGCGGCGTTGGAAAATATGCCGCTGTTTCGGCTGGTGTTCGCTTCGGACGTCAATTTCGTGCTGTTGCGGGTGGACGATCCTCGGGAAGTGTACGACAAACTGATCGAACGGGGTATTATCGTGCGCGACCGGTCGCGGATCGCGGGGTGCGAGGGGTGTTTGCGGCTGACGGTGGGAACGCCGGACGAAAACCGAGTACTTATCGACGCTTTGCAGAACCTCGACAAACCGTTTGCAGGGACGATTCCGGTCTCTTCGGGGGGACGTTGTGTAACGGTCACGCGCCGGAGTCGGGAGACGGACATTACGGCGACGCTGGACCTGGACAATACGGCGGAGTCGCATATCGCGACAGGCTTGGGGTTCTTCGACCACATGCTGGACCAGATCGTACATCACGGGGGCTTCTCTCTGCAACTCTCGGCGAAAGGGGATTTGCAAGTCGATGAGCATCATACGATCGAGGATGTTGCGCTGGTATTGGGCGAGGCGTTCCGGCTGGCGCTGGGCGATAAGCGGGGGATCGGACGCTACGGGTTCGCGCTGCCGATGGACGAGAGCCGGGCGCTGGTGCTGCTCGATTTCGGAGGCCGCATCGCCACGCGGTGGGACGTGAAGTTGAAGCGGGAGCGGATCGGCGATGTGCCCACGGAGCTGTTCGAGCACTTTTTCGACAGCTTCGCGCAGGCGGCGCGCTGCAACCAGCACATCGTGGCGCGCGGACGCAACGAGCATCACAAGGTGGAGGGGATTTTCAAGGCCTTCGCGCGGGCGCTGCGGATGGCGGTGGAGCGCAAGCCGCTGGATTTCAGCCTGCCGAGCTCGAAGGGGATGCTCTAAATCAATAAGCCCGCGGCCAGCGAAGGCAAAACCACAGGTTGCAGCCCTTCGCCGGGGATGGCTGCGGGCTGACCGGCCCTAACGGGCCGCCAACTACATAAGAACTATGGTAACGATAATAGACTACGGAACGGGAAATTTGCGGTCGGTCACCAACGCGCTGGAGCGGCTGGGCGCGGAATATACGCTGACCGCCGACCCGGACGCTATACGGCGGGCCGAACGCGTGCTGTTGCCCGGCGTGGGCGAAGCCGCGACGGCTATGGCGCAGCTCAGGGACAAAGGGCTCGTTGACACCCTTAAGAGCCTAAATTGTCCCGTACTGGGAATTTGCCTCGGCATGCAGTTGCTCTGCGCACACAGCGAGGAGGGGGACACCGAGTGCCTGGGGATTTTCCCGAACCGGGTGCGGCGATTCCCCGAACAGGCGGGACTCAAAGTGCCGCACGTGGGATGGAACTCGATCCGAAACCTGCGGTCGCCGCTCTACCGCGATATGAAAGAGGGGGAGTATGTCTATTACGTGCACTCCTACGCGGCGGAGGTGAACGAATGCACCGCCGCGGTGACGGATTACGGAGAGCCGTTCAGCGGCTCGCTATACAAAGACAACTTCTTCGGCTGCCAGTTCCACCCCGAAAAGAGCGGGGCGGCGGGCAGCCGGATTTTAGCCAATTTCCTTTCGATATGAAAATAGAGATCATACCCGCCATCGACATCATCGGCGGACAGTGCGTGCGCCTGACGCAGGGGGACTACGCCCGGCGGACAGTCTATTCCTCCGACCCGGTGGAGATCGCCCGGAGTTACGAGGCGATCGGCATCCGACGGCTGCACGTCGTGGATCTGGACGGCGCGAAGGCGGCGGCGCCGCAGAACCTCGACACGCTGCGAAAGATTGCCACGGCGACGAAACTGGACATCCAATACGGCGGAGGGATCAAGAGCGGCGAGGCGCTGGAGGCCGTTTTGGAAGCCGGGGCCAACCGGGCGATCTGCGGGAGCATCGCTATTACGGAGCCGGAGCGGTTCGAGGAGTGGCTCGCGGCTTACGGGGCCGGGCATATTATCCTGGGGGCGGATACGAAGGGGGGCAAGGTGGCGATCAACGGTTGGCTGGACTCCTCCGAAACCGACGTGCAGACGATCGTGCGGCGGTTCGCGGCGCACGGGCTGCGGCAGGTGATCTGCACCGACATCTCGCGCGACGGGATGCTCGGGGGACCGAATTTCGGACTCTACTCTACCCTGCAAACGGAGTTCCCGGAGGTAGACGTAACGGTCAGCGGGGGCATCGCATCGCAGGACGACCTCGTGCGGCTGAACGAAATGGGGTTGCGGAGCGTTATCGTCGGCAAGGCGATCTACGAGGGACGCATCACGCTTAAAGATTTGGAAAAATGCTTGCAAAACGGATAATACCCTGTCTGGACATCAAAGACGGGCAGACGGTCAAGGGCATCCATTTCGAGGGGCTGCGGACGGTGGGCGACCCGGTGGAGCTGGGGCGCAAGTATGCGGACGAGGGGGCGGATGAATTGGTCTACCTGGACATCAGCGCGACGGTCGAGGGGCGCAAGACTTTTGCGGAACTGGTCTCCCGGATCGCACGCGAGATCGACATCCCGTTCACGGTGGGGGGCGGCATTTCGACGGCGGAGGACACGGGGGCGTTGCTTTTGTCGGGGGAGGACAAGGTGACGGTGAACAGCGCGGCGGT
>JAJBVQ010000200.1 GCA_020859745.1 Rikenellaceae bacterium | reverse complement strand
GTAGAAATCCGGGACATGCAGCCCGCAGCAGATCATCGTCTCCGGTTTGGCCTCGACACACTCCCGCACGCACTCCGCGATCCACGTCGTGTCCCCATTGTAGAACCCCTGGTAGATCATCGGGAACGCCACGTCCAGCGTCCAGCGGCCCCAGTCCTGCCGCACCATCCGCCGGGCCATCGACGGTGTCGGGAACGGCGACGCGCTGATCGCCATCCCGTGCTTGTGCGCGATCCCGCCCACCATTTCCGCCACCTCCGTGACCCGGTCCAGCCGGAATTGCAGCCACGCCGAATCCTGCGACGGGTCTTCCAGTTTCGACGGGTCGTAGCCGTATTCCGCCTCGAACGCCTTCAGCATCTCCGGATGATAGCCGTAATCCCACTCCGCATACTCCTTGTCCTGCACGATCCCGTATTGCGCCCAGAGCGTCGTCGGCAGGATCTGGTCAACATAGCGGCAATAATCCATGCTGATCCCCCGCAGGCCCGGCACCGCCGCCGTCTTTTCGACCTGCTCCGCGATCGCCTGGCGCACCCCCGGGATGACCGGCGAGAGGAATTTGTAGTACCCCACATACGCCTTATGGTCTTTCAGCGACTCCCCCTTGCGGTTGTTGTCCAGCCACTCCGGGTGCAGGTAGGCGATCCCCCCGTTGTTCATGATCCACATCCAGGCGTAGACCGTCACCCCATGCTTTTCGGCGACGGGGATCACCTTTTGCAGCCCCTCCGGCCCGCTTTGGAGGATCAGGCCCCGGATGCCCGTTTCGGTCAGTTGCGTGAAATAGGCGTCCCAGTCCGTCCGGGGAGAGTAGTGGCACCACGTCCAGTAGTGCGGCTGCGCCCCCGTCCTTCCTGCTGCGGCGAGAAAAAGGACGAGCGTGAGCGATAAGGCCCGTAAGAGTTTCATAAAAAGGCGGTTAGGTTAGTCGGAACAAATGTAGCAAAACCGGCGGGAATAATAGGTAAGAAAAAGTTCCTTCGGTATTGCTTTCCGGCGCCCGAACATTTTCCGCACCAACTGGGGGCTTTCGGGCCGGAGCTTTGGGAGGTTTGGGTTTGCGCGAATTGCCGGTCGCCGGAAAGCTGTGCAGTACCCGCCTCAGCGGTCAGGCCGGAGCCACCCCGGGCGTAGGCCTGGTGCCGCTGGGCACTCCAGCCGGGCTGTAACAACACTTATGCGCCTCCGCTGGCTCCAGCCTGAACCCGGTCGTTGTTTCGAAGCCGAAGGCTGCGGCCCGAACAGAGGGTAGTTACAGCCAGCAAGACAGGCAACGCCTGCGCGTCAGCGGTCAGGCCGGAGCCACCCCGGGCGGAGGCCTGCAAGCAGTCCCCGCTGGCTCCGGCTTGAACTCAAAGGAGCAAGCATTGCGTTCCTTAAGGAACGGCGGGCGCCCGAACCCGAGAGAGCGAATAGCTTCTGTCAGAAACAAGGAAACGAATAGTTGCGTTCCCGCGTCAGCGGCGGGCCGCCCCGTGGGGGGCGTGGGCAGCCCGAAAAGGTAAAACGGCAGACGTTGGAAGCAGTGCCGCCTCAGACAGTAACTACCCCAGGCAAAGCCGAACCGTGCGCGGATACGGAACCGCGCGCGTTTGCCGTTAGCCTAAAAACCGTACCTTTGATCAACGTAACCGAAACACAGAAGATGAAGCACACCCTCAAAGCCACCATAGCCGCCTCCGTCCTAAGCCTCGCAGGCGCCGCCCGCGCCCAGCAGATCACCGCCGGGCAGGCCGCCCAGTTCCAGAAGATCAACCAAGTCATGTACCTGATCGCCAACGGATACGTCGACACCGTCGATATGCCCAGGCTCGTCGAAGGCGCCATCGTCGAGATGCTCGGCAGCCTCGACCCCCACTCCGTCTATATCGGCAAAGAAGAGATGAAAGCCGAAGAGCAGGAGATCGAAGGCAACTTCGAAGGGATCGGCATCGAATTCAACGTCCTGCGCGACACCATCGTCGTGGTCAATACCGTGCCCGGCGGCCCCTCCGAGCAAGTCGGCCTCATGTCCGGCGACCGCATCGTCTACGTGGGCGGCGAGCTCAAGACCAAAGTCAGGCTGGGCGACGTGCCTAAATTCCTGCGCGGCCCGAAAGGAACCAAAGCCGAGCTGCGCGTCGTGCGGCCCGGCGTGAGCGACACCCTCGAATTCACCGTCGTGCGCGACAAGATTCCCATGTACAGCCTCGACGCCGCTTACAAAGTAGATAACAACGTAGGATACGTCAAACTCAACCGCTTTATGGCCACCACCGACGACGAACTGCGCAAAGCCCTGCGCGGGATGGAAGGCATCCGTTCGCTGGTGCTCGACCTGCGCGGCAACGGCGGCGGCCTGCTCGACCAGGCCATTCGCGTGGCCGGGAACTTCCTGAAACCCGGCAGCCTGGTCGTCTACACCGAAGGCCACAGCATGCCCCGGCAGGAGGCCCGGACCGCTTACGTCGAGCCGCTCTTCGGCAGCGGCAAACTGGTCGTGCTGGTCGACGAGAGTTCCGCCTCCGCCTCCGAGATCGTCGCCGGGGCCATGCAGGATTGGGACCGTGCCGCCATTGTAGGCCGCCGCACTTTCGGCAAGGGATTGGTGCAGCAGCAGATACCCCTCGGCGACGGGTCGGCGATCCGGCTCACCGTGGCCCACTATTACACCCCCTCCGGCCGGTCGATCCAGCGGCCATATAAGCAGGGCGACGCGCGGGGTTATTACCGCGACTTCGCCGAGCGTTACGACTCCGGCGAGCTGACCGGCGGCAAAGTCCACGCGGCGGACTCGTCGCAGGTCTACAAAACCCTCGTCGAAGGGCGCGACGTGTACGGCGGCGGCGGGATCACCCCCGATGTTTACGTGCCCATCGACACCACCGGTTATTCCGACTATTGGAGCGGTCTGGTGCGGCGGGGCGTGCTGCTCGAATTCGCCGTCACCGAACTCGACCGCCACCGCGCCGGGTACAAGGAGAGATATAAAGATTTCGACACTTATGCCCGCGACTTTACGCTGACTCCCGAGATGGCCGCCCGGTTGGTCGAACTGGGCAAATCGCGCGGCGTGGAATACGACGAGAAAGGGATGGAGCGTTCCCGCAGGCTTATCGAGGCACAGGTCAAAGCCCTGATCGCCCAACGGTTGTGGGATACCACCGCCTACTACCGCGTGATCAACGCTGAGAGCGATCCCGACTTCGCCGCTGCCGTGGCCGAGGCGAAGAGGTGATAGTTTTTGGTTTCTCGAATTCTTGCGGCTTCGTCGGATCCCGCTTTTTTCGGGCCGCCGCCGTGGCTGAGGCGAAGAGGTGATAGTTTTTGGTTTCTCGAATTCTTGCGGCTTCGTCGGATCCCGCTTTTTTCGGGCCGCCGCCGTCGCCGAGGCGAGGAAATAGGGTACGCCGAACCCGGGCCGGGAGGTATCCGGTTTGTTACAGCGGCGGCGGAGGGCGTAAGCCTGAAGCCGCAGTAAGACGATGAGCGAGTAGCTGGGGCTCCATGTTAATGGCGGCCTTGCGCGCTGGCCGCAAAGCGGCCACCCCCGGAGCGCGCAGGCCGAACCCGAGAGAGCGGAATAGCTTCGGCACGGAACAGGGAAACG
>JAJBVQ010000117.1 GCA_020859745.1 Rikenellaceae bacterium | reverse complement strand
GCTCCCGCGCCCCAAAGATGAGGACTGCGGAGCCTAAAGAGTAGCGTAGCTATCTGGAAGTCTTTTGGGTACCTTTTCTTCAGAAAAGGTACGGTTGCCTCCGGGTAGTGACAAAAACGAACAAATAAATAAGTCGATAATGGATATGTTTATACTGTTGCAGCACTATTGGTGGTTGCTCATATCGTTGTTAGGCGCCCTGCTCGTTTTTTTGCTCTTCGTGCAGGGAGGTCAGAGCATGCTCTATACCATCGGCAAGACGCCGGAAGATAAAAACCTGATGCTTAACTCGCTCGGTCGTAAGTGGGAGTTCACCTTCACCACCCTCGTCACGTTCGGCGGCGCGTTCTTCGCCTCGTTCCCCCTCTTTTACTCCACCAGCTTCGGCGGCGCCTTTTACGTCTGGATGGCCATCCTGATCGTATTCGTCATACAGGCCGTCTCGTACGAATTCCGCTCCAAAGCCGGCAATTTCCTCGGGATCAAGACCTACGACGCATTCCTGTTTATCAACGGCTGCCTCGGGCCGCTGCTGTTGGGCGTCGCCGTGGGAACCTTTTTCACCGGGGCCAACTTTATGGTGGACACCGCCAATATCGGGAACATCCATCCCGCCGCCGCGACCATCTCGCACTGGACCACCCCGTGGCGCGGATTGGAGGCCGTGCTGGACTACCGCAACCTGTGCCTGGGGATCGCCGTGCTGTTCCTGGCGCGGTCGCTGGGGCTGCTCTATTTTATCAACAACATCGACGACACCGTGATCCGTGACCGCTCGCGCAAAGAGCTGCGCATCGAAGGGCCGGCTTTCGTGGTCTTTTTCCTGATCTTCCTCGTCAGCATCCTTTTCGCCGACGGGTGGGCGGTCGATCCATCGACCGGCGTCATATCCGTCGAGCCGTACAAATACTGGCACAACCTGCTGGCGATGCCCGCGGTACTTGTGCTGATGCTGCTGGGCGTCGTGTCCGTGCTGTGGGGACTGGGCCGGGGGATGTTCTCGTGCAGCCGCAAAGGGATCTGGTTCGCGGGGGCCGGAACCGTGGCAACGGTGCTGGCGCTGATGCTGACGGCGGGATGGAATAACACGGCCTATTACCCGTCGCTGGCGGACACCCAAAGCTCGCTGACCATCTACAACAGCAGCTCGTCGCTCTTCACCTTGCAAGTGATGAGCGTGGTGTCGATACTGATACCGTTCGTGGTCGCCTATATCTGGTACGCCTGGCGGTCGCTCAACCGGAAGGCCGTTACGCGCAGCGAGATCGAAAGCGGCGACCATGTCTATTGACCGATGCGGCGCGGAACAATTTGCGATCGGATCGCTCCGTTGTATAGGATAATTTGATTTTAATACCTATCTTTACAAATAAGAAACACAAACCTAAAATACATGAAGGGAGGGGAGCAATATGTCTGAAACTGAAAAAACGAGATATTCGGACGCTGAGCTGGCTGAATTCAAGGAGATCATACTGGACAAGCTCGAAAAGGCCAAGGCCGACTACGAGCTTTTGAGAGCGACCATCACCCATACTTCGAGCAACGGAACGGACGACACTTCGCCGACGTTCAAGATCCTCGAAGAGGGGGCGGCGACCTTGTCCAAGGAGGAGTCCGGGCGGCTGGCGGCGCGGCAATACAAGTTCATCCAGAACCTGGAAGCGGCGCTGGTGCGGATCGAGAACAAGACCTACGGGATCTGCCGGGAGACCGGAAAGCTTATTCCGAAGGAACGCTTGCGGGTTGTGCCGCACGCTACGCTCAGTATCGAAGCGAAGGAGAGCGGGGTCAAATAATTCCCTGCCTTTGAAATCCGGGCAGCCTTTTGCCCGAACACTTTACGGAGGGGATACTTTTCACACGGTATCCCCCTTTTTTTTGCGACACCGTTCCGGCCACCGAATGTGCGGGACGGATTCATGAAACCTAAAAAACAGAAACGCCTATGAAACCGAAACACCGGATCATTATCGCCATTGGAGCCATTATCCTCGTGCTGCTGCTCATATTCTGGAGCATTATCGCCGAAGCGCAGCAGGTACAGCCGGTCTTGAACGGGGACACGCCTGTCCAGGATTCGGGAATGCAGACCGTCCGCTACTCCACCGCCGGATTCTACCCGGTACAGGGCAGCGGACGCTCTGTTTTGAACATGGACCCCGCGTGGCGGTTCGCCAAGGGACATCACGAGGGGGCGTGGCGCGAGGATTACCGGGGCGACTCGGCGTGGCAGGCGGTCAGCGTGCCGCATGGACTGGAACTGTTGCCGGTGGACGCCAGCGGAGGGGTGAATTACCGGGGCGAGGCGTGGTATCGAAAGTATTTCCAGACGCCCGCTTCTGCGGTGGGAAAGGCCAAGCGGAATGTCTTGTATTTCGAGGGGATCATGGGCAAGGCGAAGGTGTGGGTGAACGGGACTTTGGTGGCGGAACATTATGGCGGGTTTTTGCCGGTGATCGCGGACATCAGCAGTGCGATGCACCCGGAGGAGGGGGCGATCAATGTGGTGGCGGTCGTGGCGGACAACAGCGACGACCCGACCTATCCGCCGGGCAAGCCGCAGGCGCAGCTGGACTACTGCTATTTCGGCGGTATCTACCGCGACGTGTGGCTGGTGACGACCAATAAGGTCTATATTACGGACCCGAACCAGACCGACCGGGTGGCGGGCGGCGGCCTATTCTTCGCCACCACGAAACTGGCGGACGACCGGAACGAAGCGGAGGTCGCCCTGCGGCTGAACCTGGCCAACGACACCCGGCGCGGAGCGTCGGGGAAGGTGGAATATACGCTGGTGGGGCCGGACGGGCGGATAGCGGCGGCTAAAACGATGTCTTATTCTGTTCCGGCGGGCGCCGACCGAACTTTGAATACGAAAATGACGGTGAAGAATCCGGCATTATGGTCGCCGGAGTATCCGAACTTGTATCGGCTCAATGTGCGGGTGACGGATAACCGGGGACAGGCGGTGGACGGCTTTATGCAGCGGGTGGGGATCCGGACGATCGCGTTCGATCCGCAGCAGGGGTTTGTGCTGAACGGCAGGCCTTATCCGAGGAAGCTGATGGGGGGGAACCGGCATCAGGACTATGCCGTGGTGGGGAATGCGCTTTCCAACAACCTGCACTGGCGCGATGCGGTCAAGCTCAAGGCCGCGGGGATGGAGATCATCCGCAACGCCCACTACCCGCAGGATCCGGCCTTTATGGACGCCTGCGACCAACTGGGTCTTTTCGTGATCGTAAATACGCCGGGCTGGCAGTTCTGGAACGACGATCCGGTATTCGGCGAGCGGGTTTACGGCGACGTGCGGAACATGGTACGGCGCGACCGCAACCGGCCGAGCGTCATCATGTGGGAACCGATCCTGAACGAGACGTGGTACCCGGAAGAGTTCGCGGGCAAGGTGCATGACATCGTGCACGAGGAGTATCCGTTCCCGGGTTGCTACACGGCCAGCGACAGCGAGGCCAAGGGGCACGAGAATTTCGAGATACAGTTCGCCCATCCCGCCAATGGCGGCGGTGGCGCGTGGGGCACGGGGGCTGGGCTTCCGGGCAAAGTCTATTTCACCCGCGAATGGGGCGACAATG
>JAJBVQ010000248.1 GCA_020859745.1 Rikenellaceae bacterium | reverse complement strand
GTGTAGTACTCGGTGGATTGCCCGATGATGATCCCGGCCACGAGTCCGCAAATCACGGAGAAGGAGATGCCAAGCCAGTTTTCGAGCCCCAGCAGGTAGAGGATCACGAAGGTGGCGACGGCAATCAGCACGGAGCTGGTGTTCACCCCCAGCCCCAGCGCTTTGAGCAGGGTCTTCATGGTCGCGCCCTCTTTGGTTTTGACCAGGTAGATGCCGATAATGGAGAGCAGGATCCCCACGGCGGCGATGAGCATGGGCGCGAGCACGGCTTTGAGCTGCATCTCGGGCGCCAGTGCGAAGGCGGAGGCCCCCAATGCCGCGGTGGCGAGTATCGAGCCGCAATAGCTTTCATACAGGTCTGCCCCCATACCGGCCACGTCGCCCACATTATCGCCGACGTTGTCGGCAATGGTGGCGGGGTTGCGCGGGTCGTCTTCGGGTATGCCGGCTTCGACTTTCCCGACCAGGTCGGCCCCCACGTCGGCGGCTTTGGTGTAGATCCCGCCGCCCACACGGGCAAAGAGTGCCTGTGTGGAGGCTCCCATCCCGAAGGTCAGCATGGTGGTGGTGATAATGACGAGCTTCTGGGTGGTGGTAATATCGTCATAGAACCACTCAAGCACCAGGTACCATGCTGAAATATCCAACAGGCCGAGGCCCACGACGACCAGACCCATCACAGCTCCCGACCGGAAGGCGACTTTCAGTCCCCGGTTCAGGGACTCGGAAGCTGCCTGGGCGGTCCTTGCGGAGGCGTAGGTGGCGGTCTTCATGCCGATGTACCCGGCCAGCCCGGAGAAGAATCCGCCGGTGAGGAAGGCGAAGGGCACCCACGGGTTCTGAACGCCGAAGCCGTAGGCGAGCACGGCGAAGAAGATGCAGAGGACGAGGAAGACGATCCCGACGACTTTGTATTGCTGCCGCAGGTAGGCCATGGCGCCTTTGCGGACGTGGCCGGCGATGGTCTTCATGGTCTCGCTGCCTTCGCTCTGCCGTTTCATGTGCACGAAAAAGTACCGGGCGAAACCGAGCGCGACGAGCGCGGCAATGGGTACGAGCCAAAAAATCAGTGGAATGTTCGAACTCATAAGCGATTGGGTTTTTAGGTTGGTTTTTTTCCTGATGAAAGATAGTGATTTTTACATTACGGTGTAAACCGGTTCCCCTTTTCAGATTATTTTTGCATGACCGATCTTTTATTTTGCACGGTGCCGGAAGGGTACTGTTCTTTTTGTTTAAACAAGTGGCTCCGTTGGGCCATAACGACCCGTTTATGCGGCGAGCAAAGCGAGCCGCGCAGGCCGGAGCCAGCGGAGCAAAACAAGCGTAGCGCAGTTGCGGCCCTGCGCCCGGGGGTGGGTTGCCGTTCCGGCTTCCTCCTTGCGCCTCGGCCATTTAGGCGAGCCTAATGGCAACTCGGCTGCGGCGTCGGTTCGGGCCGGCCGCTGACGCGGAGGCTTAGAGTAGTCACAGTCCGGAAATCCCAAAAGAAAAATCGGCAGTCCCACTTGGCACCATGCAAAATAAAAGATCGAAAAAATGTAAAAAACAGTATGCAGAAGATCAGGAACGAGGAGCTGGGGCGGCCTACCCCCGAGGAGTTCGCCGGGCAGGAGAAGCTGCCGTTAGCCGTGGTTTTGGACAACGTGCGGAGTGCCAATAACGTAGGGGCCTTTTTCCGGACAGGCGATGCGTTCGGGATCGGGCGGCTGGTGCTGTGCGGCATCAGCGCGACACCCCCCTTGCGGGACATCCATAAGAGCGCGCTGGGGGCCGAGCTGACCGTCGCTTGGGAATATGTGAAAGACAGTGCGGAAGCCGTGGCGCGGCTCCGGGAAGAGGGCTATTGCGTGCTGGCGGTGGAACAGGTGTGGGGAGCGGTGTCGCTGGAAAAACTCGATTTGGAGGCGTTCGGCGGCTCCGGGAAGTTCGCGCTGGTATTCGGTAACGAAGTGGAAGGGGTGCGGCAGGAGGTGGTGGACTTGTGCCACGGGGCGGTCGAGATCCCGCAGGTGGGGACCAAGCATTCGCTGAACGTGGCGGTGAGCGGCGGGGTGGTGCTGTGGGAGTTTTTCAGGAGGCTGCGGTAGTTCAGGGTTTTCCGGCGGCCGCATTCCGTCTCCCCCTTCCGTATCCCCGTCACTCCCGTACGCAGCGGACGGAAAAGCCGTAGGCCGGAAAATCATGGCGCCACGGCTCATGGATCGAATATTGGTAGTCCGCACAGAACAGGTAATAGTGAACCGCATCGGGGCTGAGTATCGTGGAGGACCACAGACAGCACGAAGCTCCTCCGGCGTTCAGTATCCCCTCGCCTGACCAGGGATCCCTTACCCCTTGCGCCGGAATAAAGCATCCGCCGGAAGCGCCGTATATGACCGAAACGTCGTACCGGCGTCCCTGGTCGGGGGTAAAGCCGTCCGTTATCCAACTTCCGTTATCTTGCGTGAAAGATGCCCACGGGCTTCGCTTATCCTCGCCGCTTCGCGGCACCCGCCATCCCGCGGGGCAGGGGTCGAAAAGGGTCTTAGTCAAATCCTGCCACAAATTGCTGTTGTGGGGCAAAGTCCAGTCCCAATCGTTTGCCGCGCCCGCGAAATAGAAGCCGGAGACGGTTTTTCAAGGATTTTCTTGCTACCTTTATCACCCTGAACTACTAACCAACCAAAAAATACTACCCTACTGTTATGACTGGAAAATCTACCCTGATGCTTTCGGCGGCGGCTCTGCTGCTGGGGGCGCTGTCGGCCGTTTCGTGCGGCTCGTCCCCGAAAACGGCCCGGGAAGCGGACTCTTCGGAGCTGCGCGTGATGACCTTCAATATCCGCTATGCGAACCCGGACGACGGGCCGGATTACTGGGACAATCGCCGCGAAGCGGTGGTGAGGATGGTGGAGGATGTCAAGCCCGGGGTGATGGGCATCCAGGAGGGGCTGGCGCCGCAGGTGGCGTTCCTCGACTCGGCGCTTACGGGCTATTCGTATGTGGGGGTGGGTCGTGACGACGGGAAACAGGCGGGGGAATACGCCGCGGTTTTTTACGACGATTCGCTCTATGCGCCGGTGGCGGACGGCCATTTCTGGCTGAGCGAAACGCCGGACAGCGCAGCACTGGGCTGGGACGCGGTGTGCATCCGCATCGCGACGTGGGTGAAGCTGAAGGAAAAGGCGACGGGCCGGGAGTTCCTGGTCTTCAACACGCATTTCGACCATATCGGTGTGGTGGCCCGTCAGGAGAGCGCCAAGCTGCTGCTGAGCCGGGTGCACGAATTCGGGGATTCGATCCCGACGGTGATCATGGGCGATTTCAACTTCCCGGTCACCGACCCGTCGCTGGCGCCGCTGGTGAATGCGCCGACGTTCACGGAGGTGAGGGGGTCGAAGGCGTTCAAACCGCAGGGGGATTCGCTGCCGCCGGTGACGTACCGGGGCTTCGGCCACGGCGAGCCGGGCGAACTGATCGACCATATCTTCTGCCAGGGTTTCGTGCCGCAGGAGTATGAGGTTATCACTTCGGGCTACGGTGTGCCGTACCTGTCGGACCATATGCCGGTGCTGGCGGTGCTGAAGTATTAAGGGCGGCTCAAGGGGTTGGAGTACGTAACCTCTCCGGCTTCTATTTCACGGACTACATGACCAACAACGGCGACTGGACGT
>JAJBVQ010000006.1 GCA_020859745.1 Rikenellaceae bacterium | reverse complement strand
CGCCGCCTCTATCCCGACGGCTCCACGGGAGAACTCGGGGCGCTGGCCGTGCTGTCCGGGCGGAACTATTTGTTGATTCGCCGTGTCATTACCTGGCGTATTCCGGTATTCGTGCTGGGGAGTATGGGGGTTTTCGCGGCCATCCTTTGGCTGGCGAACCCGGAGCAATACATGAACCCGCTGTTTCACCTCTTCGCGGGGGGGGCTATGCTGGGGGCCATCTATATGGCGACCGACTACGTGACTTCGCCGATGAGCAAGGCCGGACAGGTGATCTACGCCGTCGGGATCGGGGTAATCACTATCCTGATCCGCGTGTGGGGGGCGTATCCCGAGGGGATTTCGTTCGCCATCCTGATCATGAACGCGACGGTGCCGTTGTTCAATATGTATGTGAAACCGAGCCGCTTCGGCGGCCGCAGCCCTAAAAAGAAGTAAGAGATATGGCCATGCAAAGTTCACTCAGGAATATGGTCGTCGTGTTGGGGGCCATTACTTTGGTCGCCAGCGCGGCGGTCGGCGGGATCTACCTGCTGACCAAAGAGCCGATCGAAGCGGCACAGGCCAAAAAAGTCAACGACGCCATCGCACAGGTGATGCCGGAGTTTGACAATGTGCCTTCGGCAGAGGCCTTCGAAAAAGAGGCCGACGGCGAGACGGTAAAAATATATCCGGCCACCTTGGCAGGAGAGCCTGTGGGATATGCTATCGAAACATTTTCCAAGAAAGGTTTCGGCGGCAATATCTCGTTGATGGTCGGTTTCCTGCCGGACGGGACCATCAAGGACATTTCGGTCATTTCGCACAACGAAACGCCGGGCCTGGGGGACAAGATCCAGAAAGCCAAATCGAATTTCGCCGTGCAGTTCGAAGGGAAGAACCCGGCGTCATTCAAGCTCGCCGTAAAGAAAGATGGCGGCGATGTGGACGCGATCACGGCTTCCACCATTTCGTCGCGGGCCTTTACGGATGCCGTGGCAAGGGCGTATAACGTGTTGCTGGCAGTGCTGAATGATACGAAAGTCGAGGCGACTTCAGGAGCGACTGCCAAGGCGCAGGAACCGGCAGAACCCGAAGAGGCTGCCGCCCCGAAGCCCAAACGCAAGGACAAAGGCGAAGAGGATTTCCAGTTCGACCCGACGGCGGTCAAAGGTGCGCTTCCGTACGATGCGACCGCAGGGGCGTCGGCTACCGCTAACGGCGACACCGCCACTCAGAAAGGAGGAGAATAACCATGACAAAACTGCAACTGATAACCAAAGGGCTGGTCAAAGAGAACCCGACGTTCGTCCTCCTGTTGGGGATGTGCCCAACACTGGGGACAACTACCTCTGCCATCAACGGGATGAGCATGGGGATCGCCACGATGTTCGTGCTGATTATGTCCAATATCGTAGTGTCGCTGGTCAAGAACGTAATTCCGGCGAAGGTGCTGATACCGAGTTTCATCGGACTCATCGCCTCGTTCGTGACGGTGGTGCAGCTCGTTATGCAGGCTTATGTGCCGGATTTGTACAATACGCTGGGAGTGTTCATTCCGCTGATCGTAGTGAACTGCATCATCTTGGGACGTGCAGAGGCGTTTGCCTCCAAACACGAGCCTTTCGCCTCGATGCTCGACGGGTTGGGGATCGGCCTCGGCTTTACCGGCTCGCTGACCCTGCTGGGGATCGTGCGGGAGGTCTTGGGATCAGGATCTATTTTCGGGGCCAAATTCCTGCCTGCGGGGATGGACGGGATATTGATCTTCGTATTGGCCCCGGGAGCGTTCATCGCCTTGGGATACCTCTTGGTACTGTTCAACAAATTCACCGCCAGACTGCGGTAACCGTTTGATTTAGAGAGAAGCATATGGAATATTTCGTGATCATAATCAGTGCGATCTTCGTCAATAACATCGTACTGGCGCAATTCTTAGGGATATGCCCGTTCTTGGGGGTGTCCAACAGGGTGTCGACTTCGTTAGGGATGGGCGGCGCGGTGACGTTCGTGATGACCATCGCAGCGTTGGTAGCCTATATGTTGCAGTACGGCGTGCTGGTGCCGCTGGGGATCGGATACATGCAGACTATCGTCTTTATCCTCGTTATCGCGGCGTTGGTGCAGATGGTGGAGATCGTGCTCAAAAAGGTCAGCCCGGCGCTTTATCAGGCGTTGGGGATCTTCCTGCCGCTGATCACCACGAACTGCGCGGTGTTGGGGGTGGCGATCCTGCTGGTACAGAAGGAGTTTAACTTGGCCCAGAGCGTGGTATTCTCGGCGGCGACCGCTTTAGGGTTCACTTTGGCACTGGTGCTGTTCGCCGGGCTGCGCGAAAAGCTGGAGATCACCGACGTGCCGAAGGCTTTCAAAGGGGTGCCGATTGCGTTGATTGTTGCAGGGATTCTGGCCATGGCCTTTATGGGCTTCTCCGGATTGGTGTAGTCTTCTTTCCGCAAGGCATTATTTTTGTAATTTGCAGCCGGGCTCCCCAACGGACCCGGCCTTTTTATTTCCGGACTTATGGATACTTTTCTCTTTATTTCCGCATTTCTCGTCCTGCTGCTCGGCATGGTCGGCTCGATCGTCCCGGCCATGCCGGGGGTACCATTGGCCTACCTGAGCCTCTGGCTGGGGCGGTGGAGCGGCTACACACCGTTCAGTAACACGTTCATGTGGATAATGGCCGGCGTGACCCTGGTTGTTTTTCTGGCCGACTATTTCCTGCCGCCGCTGATCGTCAAAAGGAGCGGCGGAAGCAAAGCCGCCACATGGGGATCAATTATCGGAATGGTTGCCGGCCTGATCTTTACACCGATTGGAATGCTGTTGGGAATGCTCCTGGGCGCATTTCTCGGCGAGCTTTGGTATGCCAAGAAATCGGGTGGAGAAGCTCTCAAGGCAGCCATGGGCACTTTTGTGGGTTTCCTGCTCGGCACCGGACTGAAACTATTGCTCTGCTTTTACGTCCTCTACCAACTGATCTCCACCTGGTGGTCCGCCGGATCATTATAAAACCGGATCGTTATAAAAAAGGCCGGGTGCTTTTCATTCTGAAAAGCACCCGGCACAATGCACCATGAATAAATCGGCGGAACTACTTCTTCGCCTTGGTCGAGTCCTGCTGCAAACGGTACTCCTCATTCAAACCCTTGAGTAAGTCGTCCGTGATATTGAGCGACGGATCGGCGATCAGCACCGTATTGGCCCCTTGCGTGCTGATGATCATGCTGTATTTCTTTTCCGCATTGTATTTCTTAACGTACTGCATGATCGCATCGCTGATCTTGTTCATCATCACCGCCTCTTCCTCGCCCAACTCCTGCATCATCCGGTCGCGGTACTCCAGCACCGACTGCTGTTTTTTCTGGAGGCCCGTCTCTATGTCCTGCGCCTGGAACCGGGTGATCAGCCCCTTCTGGGCCTTCTCCTGGTAGTCGCGCATCTCACGTTCGAGGCTCCGTCCCTTAGCCGTCAGCTCGTTCTGCGCTTTGTCGCTCTTCGAAGCGAAAGCTGCCTGCAGGTCGATCGCCATCCCGTATCCGCGTATCAGCGAGTCGATTTGTACATAAACGATCTGGCCGTTATATTCGATATTAGCAGCAGCCGCAGCAGCCGTTTTCGCAGAATCCGCCGCATTCGCCCCGTCAGCAGCGGAAGTCGCTTTGCTCCCGCAACTGAGCATAGTAAGCCCC
>JAJBVQ010000104.1 GCA_020859745.1 Rikenellaceae bacterium | reverse complement strand
CCGGCGTCGCGAACGGTACCGGCGACACCGCGCCCATCCCCCCCGTATTGAGGCAGGTGTCCCCCTCGCCCACACGCTTGTAATCCTTCGCCTCCGGTAAGATTTTATACGACTTCCCGTCCGTGGCCACGAATACCGACACCTCGATCCCCGACAGGAACTCCTCGATCACCACCTTTTTCGACGCCGCCCCGAATTTTCCGGAAAGCATCTCCCTCAATTCGCTTTGAGCCTCAGCCAGATCGTCGATGATCAGCACCCCCTTGCCCGCCGCCAGCCCGTCCGCTTTCAGCACATACGGCGCCTTCATTTTCGTGGCGAGAAACTCGCAGCCCTCCTCCACATTTGAGGCCGTGACCGTAAAATACGCCGCTGTCGGCACCCCGTGCCGCGCCATGAACGCCTTCGCATACTCCTTGCTCCCCTCCAGCCGCGCCGCCTCCTGCGCCGGGCCGACCACCGGGATATTGCGGATCTCCGGGTCGCTCAGGAAATAGTCCTTCACCCCGTTCACCAGCGGCTGCTCCGGCCCCACCACCACCAGGTTGATGTAGTTGTTCAGCACAAACTGCTTGATCGCCGGGAAGTTCGACGGGTCCAGGTCCACATTCATACCGCACGCCTTCGTCCCCGCGTTGCCCGGCGCGATGAAGAGCTTCTCGAGCCTCGGACTCTGCGCGATCTTCCACGCGAAAGCATGTTCCCGGCCCCCGCCCCCAAGGAGCAAAATATTTACAGTCTGCGGTAATTTCATCTTACAGGATTTTTTTAACCCCACAAAGATAACTAATTTTGATGCCGCCGACAATCCGGAAGGCACCGAAATGCATACTCCGCAGCCAACGGAGGCAAAACCAAGCAAAGCGCAGGTTGCGGCCCTCCGCCGGGGGTGGCTCCGGCCGGCCGCTGGCGCGGAAACGAATACCCCAACCGATTTTCCGATTAACCGAATTCTACAACAAAACCATACCCTATGAAAAAGACCGTTCTGGGCCTCGCCGCCCTGACCCTCGCCCTTGCCACCCCGTTGCGCTCCGTAGCCGACGAAGGCATGTGGCTGCTCCCCTACATCGAGAAGATGAACATCGGGAAGATGAAAGAGAAAGGGCTGCGGCTCGACGCCAAAGACATCTACGCCCTGAACCGCACCTCGCTCAAGGACGCCATCGTCATCTTCGGCGGCGGCTGCACCGGCGAGATCATCTCGCCAAACGGCTTGATCGCTACCAACCACCACTGCGGCTACGGGTCGATCCAGCAGCACAGCACCGTCGAGCACGACTACCTCAAAAACGGCTTCTGGGCCGCTACGCAGGCCGACGAGCTGCCCACCCCGGGGCTGGCCGTCACCTTTATCCGCGAGATCAAAGACGTGACCCCGGAAGTGCTGGCCAAAGTGAAGCCCGGCATGACCGAAGAGCAGCGCAACGAAGCCATTCAGAAAGCCTCCGAAAAGATCGTGAAAGCCAACAGCGACGCCAAGGCGTTCAAAGGGGCGCAGGTGATGCCGATGTTCGGCGGCAACCAGTACCTGCTTTTCGTGACCGAACGCTTCACCGACGTGCGCATGGTGGGCGCTCCGCCGTCGTCCATCGGCAAGTTCGGCGGCGACACCGACAACTGGATGTGGCCGCGGCACACCGGCGACTTCTCGCTGTTCCGCGTCTATGCTTCGCCGGACAACAAGCCGGCAGCCTATTCGAAAGACAATGTGCCTTACAAGGCTCCTAAGCACCTCGAAATCTCGCTCAAGGGTTATCAGGACGGGGATTACGCCATGATTATGGGCTTCCCGGGCCGCACCAATCGTTACATGACCACCTACGAGATCGACCAGGTGTTGGAGCAGGACAACCCGATCCGCATCTTCGTGCGCGGCGAACGGCAGAAACTCCTGTGGGAGGATATGATGGCCGACCCGAAGGTACGCATCCAGTATGCCAGCAAGTATGCGGGGTCGTCGAACTATTGGAAAAACTCCATCGGCATGAGCCGCGGCCTGCGCAAGCTCGACGTGCGGGGTAAAAAGTCGGCCCAGCAGGAGGAGTTCACCGCATGGGTGAACGCTTCGCCGGAACGGCAGGCTAAGTACGGCAAGGCCCTGCCGCTGATCGACAGCGCGGTGCGCCAGCGCCGCGAAGCCGCACGCATCCAGCAGTTTATGAGCGAAGTCCTGCGCACCGGCGTCGAGAGCTATACGCTGGGGACGACGGTAAACGCCATCCTGCAAAACGTAAAAGATGACGCGAAAGCGGCCGATGCGCTCCGCAAAGCGGGCGAAGCGTTCTTCAAGAACTACAACGCCCCGACCGACCGGAAGGTCACGTTGCGGATGCTGCAAATCTTTGCCGACAGCGTGGCAGCGGCCGACCAGCCGACCTTTTTCGCTGCCGTGCGGCCCGATGTGGCGGCCTATGCGGCCAACCTGAGCGATCATTCTTTGCTGACGGATACGACCCGTTTCTACGGCGCTTTGGAGCATTTCGACCGCTCCGCCTGGCAGGCCGATCCCGCCGTCGAGGCAGCTGCTTCGATCGCGGAAAAGAACAAGGAGCTGACCGACAACGCGCTGAAAGAGGCCGCCAGGAAGTTTGCCGAGGGGCATCGCCTTTGGGTGGCGGGCCTGATGGAGATGCACCCGGACAAGGCTTACGCGCCGGATGCCAACTTCACGCTGCGGCTGACTTACGGCCAGGTGTTGCCTTACTGGCCGGCGGACGCGGTGTTCTACAATTACTTCACGACGCTTTCGGGCGTTATGGCCAAGGAGGATGCGAACAACCCGGACTTCATCGTGCCGGAGCGGCTCAAGGAGCTTTACAAGGCCAAGGATTTCGGCCCGTATGCGGTGGACGGCGAGGTGCCGGTGTGCTTCCTGACGAACAACGACATCACGGGCGGCAATTCGGGCAGTCCGGTGCTGGACGCTGACGGACGTTTGCTGGGGCTGGCTTTCGACGGCAACTGGGAAGCCATGAGCGGCGACATCGCGTTCGAACCGGATGTGCAGCGCACCATTGCGGTGGATATCCGCTATGTGCTGTTCCTGATCGACAAATATGCGGGCGCCCACCGGTTGATCGACGAAATGACCATCGTCCGGTAACCGTACGTTATTTTGCACTGTGCAGTTTGGTACTGTTCTTTCTTTGAAAAGAAAGAACCAAAGAAACTTTCGAGCAGCCTGCCGAGAGGCTTAGTCTGCCGAAATCCTCAATTTGTAATTAAGGGTAAGGGGTACAAGGCTTAACGCCTGTACCCCTTACCCTTAATTGCAATCGGACAGTTACAGCCAGAGCATCCCAACGGGATGCGCTCGAAAAGTTTTTGGTGCCGCTTTTTGAAAAAAGCGGCAGTTCCAGATGGCACTATACAAGATATCCGTACAGTTTTCTGTTATCTTTGCAATATCACACACGCTTATACAGCCATGAAAAACATCGACACAGGTTTGGTCAGCTCCTGCATCGAGCGGGCCGCCGCGACGGCCGCCACATTGGGTAACGACCGGGAGACGCTGCTTTGCTGCCTGGTCTGCACCGATTATACGACCCTCAAAGAGACCGATTCGCCCCTCAGCGTGACGGCCTTTACGAACCATGCTCTGGAACTCGCGGCCGGCGGGTTGCCGCCGGTGGCCTCGATTTGTGTTTACCCTTCGTTGGTGGATGCCGTCGGCGTGGCTTTGGCGGAAGCTCCGGCGGGTTCGGCGGGCGAGAATATAGGCATTACCGCCGTATGCGGCGCGTTTCCGTCGGGGCAGACCTATATGGAGGTTAAGATGCTGGAGTGCGCAATGGCGATCGAGAACGGCGCGGACGAGATCGACGTAGTCATCAATGTAGGGGCGATGCTTTCCGGCGATTACGACCTGGCCGAGAGCGAGCTGGCCATGCTGCGGGAGGAGATCGACGGAGATGCGGTGCTGAAAGTGATCCTCGAAACGGGTTCGCTGGCCGATCCGGAGCTGATCTACCGGGCTTCGATGCTGGCGATGGAGGCCGGTGCCGATTTTATCAAGACTTCGACCGGAAAGACGCCTATTTCGGCCACTCCGGCAGCGGTAGTGGTCATGTGCCGGGCTATCCGGGATTTCGAGCGCTCCTGCTCACGCAAAGTAGGGATTAAAGTGGCGGGAGGTATCCGCACGCCGCTGGATGCGGTGCTCTACCACACGATCGTGGCGCAGGAATTGGGGCGGGAGTGGTTGGAACCGTCGCTGTTCCGCATCGGGGCGAGCCGCCTGGTGGATGCGCTGGTGCCGCACCTGTTATGACTGCGCTTAGAAATATACGATAAAAGGCGAAGGATAAATCCTTCGCCTTTTTAGTTTATCCGGTTAAAAGAGAGCGGCTCTTTCAATTCAATTGAAAGAGCCGCTTTACAGTTCATAGTGTTAGCAAAGGATTATCAACATTATTTGTTGGCATTCCCTTCGCCCTTATCCTTAGCCGCAGCGTAGCTGATCGACAGCGAGTTCGCCCGGCGAAGCTCCTGCTTGATATCGGTCACCATCCCCATTTTGGTATTGGCGTCGATCTTCAGGCTGACCGTCATGTCCGGCCGGTCTTTTTCGCTGAGTTTATCCCGTTCCGAAGCGACGAACTCCGTAATGTTGTTCAGCGTGCTGTACGCGCCGTTCAGCTGGATCCTCGGCGCCGTACCGAACTGCGGCGCGAGCGCCTTGGTCGGCGGCCCGACATAGATATAGCTGACCAGCGATTTCTTCTCGAGTTTCTGAGCCTCGCTCGCCTTCGGGGAGTCGATCTGCACCTTCAGTTCCACTTCACGCATGGTGGTCGTGGCCATGAAGAAGAACAGGATCATGAACACGATATCTGGCAGCGACGAAGTAGAGATCCCTGGGGTCCCTTTGCTTCCGTTCCTTTTGAATTGTGCCATGTCTATTTTCCTCCTGTCAGGTTACGGGGTTCGGCTTCCGAGATCTTCACCGGAATCGCCTTGTTAATGGCTTTCCGCTGTTCGTCGTTCAGGTCGTTGAACGACCGTCCGAACTTCTGTTGCGCGAGCTCGTTTTTCGCTTCGTTATAGGCCCTGGTCAGCTCGTTCTGCACCTGGAGGTACATGTCGTAGCTGGTACCGCGGTCATTCTGGAGCGAAATCAGCCCCTTGCTCACCGGATAATTGCCGAGCAACGGGATTTCGGTCATCTCTTTCTCCGGCATATTGGGATCGTTGGTCGGGTTGGTGATAAAGGTTTTGGTCTTTTCGCTCAATCCGCTGATATCCATACGCTGTCCCGCTACCAGGAGCTGGTTGTTGCCGCTGACGAACACCATGAGCACGTTGCGCTCGTGGGCGTCCATCCCCGGGTCCTGTTCCTGGTCGACCAGGGGCGGCAACTTCCGGGAGATACCCGAATCGACGTTCATGGATGTCGTCATCAGCCAGAAGATGAGCAACAGGAACGCGATGTCGGCCATTGATCCGGAGTTGATTTCTGGAACTTTTCTATTAGCCATTGTATGGACCCTTATTTTTTAAAGACTTTGTACAGTTCGCCGTACAGAATGCTCAGGATCACCCCTGCGAAAGCGATGTAGGTCGCATACAAAGCGGTGTCGCTGAACTTCAGTTCGAACGAATTGTCGATGACGTTGCCACTGGCAAGCGTGATGGGATCATCGGTAGCCAGCGCATAGGATACGAGGAATACGACGACGATGACTCCCAGCCCGATCAGCGAGCGTACTGCGCTCTTCGGGTTCTGGAATACTGCTACCAGCGGCATGACGATGGTCAGCACGATGGTCAGGATGACCATGGCGAACGACCAGCCCAGCATCAGGTTCAGCGTTGCGTTCTCTTCGCCGTCGACGAAGGTCACCGCACCCGCGATCACCACAATGGCCGATACGATGAGCAGTATGTATTTAATGATTGAAAGGTATTTCATATCTTTTATTGGATCTGTGCCGAAGCGCGTGGGCGCCGGTTATTTTTTGAGGTATTTGGTCAGGATGTCCACCAGCGAGATGGAAGCGTCTTCCATCGAGATCACGATGCTGTCGATTTTAGCCAGCAGGTAGTTGTAGAAGAGCTGGAGGATCACGGCGGCGATAAGACCGGCCACGGTGGTCAGAAGGGCGATCTTCATACCCCCTGCGACCAGTGACGGAGCGATGTCGCCGGCAGCTTCGATGGCGTCGAACGCCGCGATCATACCTACCACGGTACCCATGAACCCGAGCATCGGGGCCAGTGCGATGAACAGCGAGATCCACGACATGCCGTTTTCGAGGTGGCCTGCCTGTACCGAACCGTAGGAAGCGACTGATTTTTCAACCACGTCGATCCCTTCGCCGGCGCGGTCGAGACCCTGGTAGAAGATGGATGCCACCGGGCCGCGGGTGTTGCGGCAAACGTCCTTGGCTGCTTCGATACCCCCGTTCTGCAAGGCGTCTTCCACTTTATCGAGGAGTTTTTTGGTATTAACGGTAGCCAGGTTCAGGTAGATAACGCGTTCGATTACGATCGCCAGACCGAGGATCAGGCAGAGAAGGATCGGGGACATCCAGCCCACACCACCTTCGATGAATTTTTGTTTGAGTGCCTGGTGCATCGGCTGACCGCCCAGGTCGTCGCCTGCCACGGCATCTGCTACAGCCTCTTCGGCCGGAGTGATGGCCTGTTCCGTCTGCGGCGCAGCGGCGGAATCGGCGGCATCTTGAGCGTACAGGTTCGCGGTGCCGAAGGTCAGCAGACCTACCATGGACACGATTGTCAGAAGTTTTTTCATAGTGACGGTAAAATTTGATTAGTTGTTTTTTGTTTGTAGTTCTTTTGTTGTGTTGCGCGGCATGCTGTCCGCGTATATGTTACGCTCGATGCGTGCGACTGGCCTGATTTAGGTTTGTCCGTGCACTTCGGAACTCTATTCAGATCTTATTGCTATCTCACGTTTCCAAGCCCTTTGTTTCTGGCGGCCGCCGTCCGCTGACGCGGGAACCCGATTACCGTTTGTGTCTCTGCCCTTTACCTCAATACCTGTGGGTTACGTCGATCCTCTGCCCCCATCTTATTCCCAAGAGATTAACCGCGTCGCTTCGCGACTTGTTTATCCCCTGCCTTCCGGCGTTTGTCCCGGCCTTTTTCAAGTTCTGCCGAAAAGGGATTACGTCACTTCGTTCCGTTATCCCCCGCCTCCCGGCGGGTCCGTTCAAACCGGACATTGTTCGCGAAAATGCTGCGCATTTTTGTCGGCCGCCCGGCCCTCAATCGAGCAAAGCTCGTTTCGGCTCCGGCCATTCCGACAAACCGCCGTCAGGCGGTTTCGCTGCCACTGCCCGTTTTGCGGAGGAAAAGGGATTCGAACCCTTGATACCCTTTTGAGGTATACACACTTTCCAGGCGTGCTCCTTCGACCACTCGGACATTCCTCCAATTTATGAAAATTCTGTCAAAAAACTAACTCCGGCTTTGATTTACAGCCGGTTGAACCGTGCCTCCGCCGCGTGAAAGGCCGGAGTGCAAACGGCAGGAAGCCGTTTTTACGCGTTAAAGTTAGAATAAATATTTATTGTGCACAACATCCGCGCAAATTTCCTCGTTTTTGCGACCCTTTGCAGCACAAGGATCAGAGCGTGATTTCGCCCCGGATCGGGGTGTGCAGGTAGTGCTCCATCTGCGCTTTGGGCAACTCTTCGCCCAGCAGGTACATCAGCTTGGCCAGCGCCGCTTCGGTGGTCATGTCGCGGCCGCTCACCACGCCGGCTTCGAGCAGCGCCCGGCCCGTGTCGTACAGCCCCATGTCCACGCTCCCCGCGGCGCATTGGGTCACGTTGATGACCACCACGCCCCGCCTGACCGTTTCGGTCACCGCATCGACGAACCATGCATCGGTCGGGGCGTTCCCGGCCCCGTAGGTTTCGAGCACCACTCCCCGCAGCTCTTCGATCCCCAGCATCGCTCGGAAAATCTCGGGCCGGAGTCCCGGGAAGATCCGGATCACCGCCACCCGCGTCTCCAGCGAGGTGTTGACTTTGAGCGACGGCAGGAAACTGTCCACCTTCCTTATATAAGGCGTATTGTATTTGATGGTGATCCCAGCCTCGGCCAGCGGGGGGTAGTTCGGGCTGCGGAACGCGTTGAAATGCTCGGCGTTGTACTTAATGGTGCGGTTGGCCCGCAGCAGGCTGTTCTGGAAATAGATACAGACCTCCGGCACCTCGCCCGCCGCCGCGATCTCGATGGCCGAGATCAGGTTCTCGCGCCCGTCGGTACGCAGCACCCCGATCGGTATCTGGCTTCCCGTGAAGATGATCGGCTTGGCGAGGTTCTCCATCATAAAACTCAGCGCCGACGCCGTATACGCCATCGTGTCGGTACCGTGGAGCACCACGAAGCCGTCGTATCGCTCGTAGTTGTCCCGAATGACCTGTGCCAGCCGGTTCCATTCCGCGGGGCTGACGTTCGAGGAGTCGATTACCGGGTCGAAAGTGACGGTCTCGATCCGAACGCCGAATTTCTTCAGTTCCGGCACCTCCGTCTCGACCTGGTTGAAATCGAAAGGGGCGAGGGATCCCGTTTCGGGATTGGTCTTCATCCCGATGGTTCCTCCCGTATAGATAAGCAGTATGGATCGGTTCATGGTTCCGCAAATCTACTATTTTATTTCGTTCGTTTATCCGCCCGCCGCCGGGAGTCGAAATAAAAGGGCCGCCCGCCGTATCGGCCGCGATGCAAAAAGGGCGTCGGGCAACGCCCCGACACCCCTTGTTCTTAACCCGTAGGCAACCCCGTTCAGCGGCTTCCTGCCGGGATGCGTTTGCATTTGCCCGACAGGTGCTCGATATCCAGCCGGAGCACCGTCGTGCGCGGGAAGGACTTGCGCATGTAGCCGTCCGGCGCGTCTTTCAGCTCCGGGTTGTACTTCGCCCGCAGCCGATACAGCGCGTCCCACCGCTCCGTATCGTCCCCCACGGCCGACAGCCTGCCGAACAGGTGCACCGATTCGTAAGCCGTCGTATAGGGATAGACCCGCGTATCCCCCACCACGCAGAAGCTCACCCGGTCGTTTGCCGCTGCCGCCTCCAGTTTGTGCCCCTGAGGCGCACAGTGGAAATAGAGACACCTCCGCTCCGGCACATACACATAGCTGATCGGAATCCCGTAGCCGTAGCCCTCCGGCGAGCACATCGCCAGGAAACCGTACTCCCCCGTCTCCAGCAAATGCTCCGCCGCAGAAATGTCCAGCAGGCGATCCTGCCGCCGCACGTCATTTTTTTTTTTATTATATTTTGTTTATTTAGATCTACACCCGTCAGTTCCCGAATCGGAACCGGCTCGCCGTTGTAGTATTGATCCAGGATTTCAAACAGGGCATCCGCTCTTTGGGCCACTATAAACGCCGCTCGTCCGGTGACCGTCCCCTCGCCCGACTGCCAGAAAGCCACCGCCGAAGCGTAATCGCCGCCGTAGTCCAGCACCAGCAGCAAATCCCCCCGCCAGTCCCCGGGCTGCATATACGTCCGGTCGAACGACAGAACGGCGTTTGCAGCCAGATGCGTCATCCCCTCCCGCCCGTTCAGGACGGAGATCAGTACCCCCGGCGTCATCCGGTTTTTCAGTTTTTGCCGCAGGTCTTCGCGCTCCTCCGTCGTCAGTTGTTCGTCGTAGTAGAGCGTCTGCATCATAAACCCTTCGGCCAACTTGTCGCTGGAGAGCTCCGCCACCCTCACCCGTTGCAGGGTGGAGTAGTCACCGGCGCCCATCTGTCGCATATGTTCCAGAATATCGGAGTCCGAAACGAACAGTCGCGGCGCTTTATCGTCCACCGCCAGCTCCCGCATCCGGAGCGTCAGGTCCGCGGCCTCTGTGAGCCATCGGTTCTGCGCCGGATGGCGGAACGACGGGGCCTCCTGAGCGGCAACGCCGCCGCAATAGAATACCCCCAGCCCTACCCACAGAAGCAGGGCCGTTTTGAAGCTATTCTTCATGGTCTGAAAGGAGTTATTTCCGGTCATTCGTCTTGCGCACCCCTTCCAGCATGGCGGCCAGCTCGGCCACCTTCTCCGGATACTGCGCCGCCAGGTTGTTCCGCTCGCCCATATCCTCGACGAGGTTGTACAGTTGAGGCTCTTTCGAATTCCCCAACTCGATATTCACATTGTTATCCTTCGCCGCCCCGTTGCTGGGTGCGATGTACTTCCAGTCGTCCACCGTAATCGAGAGCGTCCCCGCGTTTTCCACGATATACGCCCGGCCCTTCTTGCGATCCTTGCCCAGCCATACTTCGAGGTGGTCGCGGCTGTCCGGCGCTTCGCCTTCCGACAGCTCCTGCCCCACCAGCGCCGCCAGCGAGGCGAACCAGTCCACCTGCGAAGCCGCCGCGTCGCTCACCTTGCCCGCCGGGATATGCTTCGGCCAGCGTGCAATGGCCGGAACGCGCGTCCCCGCCTCGAAAATACTATACTTACCCCCCCGGAAACGGCCCCACGGCTTGTGGTCGCCCAGAAGCTCCACCGCCCGGTCCTGGTAGCCGTCGTCCACCACCGGGCCGTTGTCCGACGAGAGGATCACCAGCGTGTTGTCCGCGATCCCCAGCGAATCCAAGGCGTCCAGCACCTTGCCCACCGACCAGTCGAATTGCAGGATGGCATCCCCGCGCGGCCCCATACCGCTCTTGCCGACGAAGCGCTCGTGCGGCGAGCGCGGCACGTGCACGTCATTCGTGCAGAAATAGAGGAAGAACGGATCGTCTTTTTTCGCCTCCCGTTCAATAAACTGCACGGCACGGTTAGTAATGGTGTCCGCGATATTCTCGTCCACCCACAGCGCCGGGCCGCCGCCCGTCATATAGCCGATGCGGCCGATGCCGTTCACGATAGCCATATCATGCCCGTGGCTCGCCTTCATCTTCAGCAGCTCCGGGTTCTTACGTCCCGTCGGCTCGCCCGGAAAAGGCTTGCTGTAACTTACGTGGATCGAGTCCTCCGGGTGATTTTCGAGATCCAGCCCCACCACCTTGCCGTTCTCGATATAGACGCACGGCACGCGGTCGGCCGTCGCCGCCATGATATAAGAGTAGTCGAACCCGATGTCTTTCAAGCCCGGCGTCACGACCCCGTTCCAGTCCTGCTGTCCGGCCTTGTCGCCGAGGCCGAGGTGCCATTTGCCGATGGCCGCCGTCGTGTAGCCCGCCCGCTGCATCATCTCCGGCAGGGTCTGGTGCTGCGGGGTGACGATCATGGCCGCGTCGCCCGGGGCGATGCCCGTCCCCGGCCGACGCCACGCGTATTCGCCCGTCAGGATGCTGTACCGCGCCGGCGTACTGGTGGCCGCCGTGGCATGCGCGTTGGCGAACCGCACCCCCTGCGCGGCCAGACGGTCAACGTTCGGTGTGGCGATGGTATTGAAGGAGCCGTTGCAGGCGATGTCCCCGAAACCGAGGTCGTCGGCCAGGATAATTACCACGTTCGGTTTGGCGGGATTGGTTTTTGCTTTGGTCCTGGAGGCCGGCGATGCGGCCTGCGCCCCGGCGGTGCACAAGGCGAGCGAAGCCAGCAGGCTCAGGTTCAGTTTCTGGTTGTTCATTATTGTACGGGGTTAGCGGTTTTGGTCTATTTCGCGTCGACTTTGACCTTGACGATGGCTTTGCGGGTGCCGCCGCTGACACCTTCTGGGCGGATCAGCGGCGCGTGGGCGTCCTCCGGGAAGAAGATGACGAACTCGCCCGGTAGCGCCGTCACCGTGCTGGTCGGCAGGTCGTTATAGAGGATGAAATCGTTCTCCGGGTCGAATTGTCCGCGCGGTTCGGTGCAGGCGGCGCGCTGTGCCCAGCCGAAATTTTCGGTGCCCGAGATCATCACCTGCAAGTCGATGTACCGGTCGTGCGCTTCGAGGGCGGCCTCTTCGGGCCGTTTGAGCTGGTTGTCGCCGACGATGACGAAAAGGTCGTCGCCCTGGATGGCGTGCCTGCCGTTCGAGGCGGGATCGGCGAATCGGTCAAGGTGGCTGTCGATGTATTCGAACGCTTTGCGGAAGAGGGGATGCAGGCTGTAGTATTTCGCGGCGCTGCTCCCCAGCGAATCGTGTACCATGGTTCGGGTAGTATGAGTTAGAAATAACAAATATAGGGATTTTTCGCAGGGAGTCCTAAACAAATGGTGAGAAGATTTGCTTCGCTTCGCTCGCCTTTCTTCGCGCCTGCGGCGGGCGGTGACTTCGGGATTCCTTCCAATCGTTTCCCCTTCGGGAGTTTTTTGTTTATGCTTCCGCTCCGTATCAATCCGGGCGGTATCATAAACAAAAAACGCAATCACTTGCAGTGATTGCGTTTGGGAGGAATCCCGGTCGGGGTGAGAAGATTCGAACTTCCGACCTCCACGTCCCGAACGTGGCGCGCTAACCGGACTGTGCTACACCCCGAAAATTCCGAGTGCAAATATACGGCAATTATCCTTAGAATTACAAACGTTCGGATAAATTTTTGTGAAAAAGTTTCCCGCACTTTCCCTGGGAAAATCGGCGGAATAATTCAACATCCTATTTTCCAATACTTTAATGCAAGAGCACCGGCCAGGGACAAAATGCCGCTGAACGCATCCTGTACTATTTATACTGTTCGACAGCCGCGACGAATGCCGCCGGGTCGTCGCAGCTCACCACATACTGCTCCTCGTAAATATCCTCGATCAGCACGAAATTGCGCCATTGCGAAGCGCAGAGCCTGAACACCTTCCGCTCCTTCAGGTTGAAATAGTAGCCGTAATAGCCCCCGATCCCGTAAATTCCCCACACCGGGAAACAGTATTTCATCTGTCCCCGCTCGATAAACCGGATATAGCGGATATCCCGTATAGGGATCTTGACCAGCTCCATCACGCAGTGGATCTCCACCGAGTGGGGCGAAACCCGCATAAAGCGCGGGATGGAGAGCGCCGCCAGCAGCAGGAGCGCCACGATCACCGTCGTGAACCACGCCGGCAGGTAGCTGCCCCCCGAAGAGTAGAACAGCCAACCCACGCCCCCCGCGATTACCAGCAGGGCGATCGCCGTCAGCCATTGGGCCCGTTTGTCCATCCGGAACCGGAATTTCCCCTCCCCAGTCGCCTGTTCCATAGGTCAGAAGAAAATGCTTTGCGCCCGCGCGGTGGTCGCCCGCATCACCTCCTCGACCGGAATGCCTTTGATCTCCGCGATTTTGGCCGCGATCACCGGGATATGCGCGCTTTCGTTCCGCGTCCCCCGGAACGGAACCGGAGTCAGGTACGGCGCGTCCGTCTCCAGCACGATGTCCTCGATCGGAATCTGCTCGACCACCTTGACCATCGAAGAGTTCTTGTAGGTGATGAACCCGCCGATCCCCACCGCGAAATCGCCCAGCTCCTTGATATGGCCGTAATCCTTCATCGTTCCCTGGAAACTGTGGAACACCCCCCGGATCTGGCCGTGCAGCGGTTCCAGCAGCGGGAAGATCTCGTTCCAGGCGTCCCGCACATGCAGGATCAGGGGCAGGTCGTGCTCGATGGCCAGCTGCATCTGGATCACCAGCGCCTGGCACTGTTCGGTGAGCGAGCTGGTGCTCCAATGCAGGTCCAACCCCACCTCGCCGATCGCGCACCACTCCACCGGCCTGTCCCTAAGCAGGTTGCGCACGATCTGCAACTCATCCCGCCATTTGGTGTTCTCGTTGACCGACGTGGGGTGCATCCCGATGGCCGCGCGGCACACGTCCGGGTATTGCAGCGCCGTGTCGATCATCGCCCGGTGGCTGCGCGAGTCCACGGCCGGCAGGACGATCTTCCTGACCCCGGCAGCCACGGCGCGGGCGACCGTTTCCGTCCGGTCGGCGTCGAAATCGGCGTCGAAAATATGGGCGTGCGTATCCACATAGTAAACCTCGCCGTAAGGCTGACCCTCCGGGGCGGCTACATTTTGAGAAGTCTGTTGTAAACTTTCCATGCCATATCTATCGTGTTAGTCTCGGCGTCGATCGAGTAGGGCTGCGTCCCCGCCGCCCATTCCGCCTCCATCGGATAAAAATCCGCCGGCGGAAGCTCCCCGTCGTTCAGCGCATCGAAAAAGGTTTTCCATCTCGGATAGTAGAAATCGCGCAGCATCCCCGCCCATTCCCGGTGGGCATAGTCGTGCAGCCCCCCCACATTGGCCGCGTACCGGTTCCCCCAGGTGGTCAGCAGCATGCGCGCGTTCCAGCGGTAATAGTCCTGTTCCGCCCGGTACCGGCTCCACCGCATCGAGGCTTCGATCCACGGCCCCACCATGAACTCCGGCCGGGAGCTCAAAAGGCTGTCTTGTAACAGGATAAGTCCCAGAAAGTTATCGGAGAGCTTCCGGAACCGGTCGCGCTCGTTTTTATCGAATGCCGTTTCGATCTCTTTGAGCAAGCCGTTGGCCTTGTCCGCCACCGCCTGCCGCGCCACATCGACCAGGTCGTACTCGAAATTGTTGCATCCCCGGTACTTGTCCGCCACCTCCAGCAGCAGCCCCAGCGCCCGCTCCGTCTCCTTCGCGTCGTAGGCCAGCTCCGACGAGCCCCACGAAGAGACCCGCTCGACCCGGAGCGCCGGCCGGGCGCAGAGCACCGATTCCGTCGTCCCCTCCTGCACGCTCGTGTAGGGCGGGTCATAAACCGTGTTGGCCAGTATTTTCCAGGCGTCCACCGCCTGCGGCAGCGTCCGGCCGTACCTCGCCAGCACGTAATCCTCCACCCACCGGATCCGGTCGAACTTCTCCGGCCGCCACGGCAACTCGTACAGCAGCTCGAACATGATCGGATTGTTCTCGATCCCCTCCGGCGTGGTGCCCACCCCTTTCAGGAAGCGCGCATTGCCGTCGCGCTGGCTCCGGGCCAGGTAGTAGCCGTCTATCACCCGCTGCATCTTGCCGTACATCCCCACATTGCCCCCGAAGTTCAGCAGCATGCAGTAGACCCAGTCGTGCCGCCCGTACCCGTTTTCCCGGCGCCACGGCGACTGCGGGTCGCCCCACATGGGCCGCGATTCGCTGAACAGGTCCAGCACCAGCACATCCCCTCCCGGCAAATCCTGTATCATCTCCGGATGCGGGCAGCTCTGCCACGCCTGCGCCACCCACACCGCGCCCGGATTGGCCCGCTTCATGGCCTTGTATATGGCCGCCCCCGCCGCCGGAAGATCCACGCCGTTCGTGGAGCCCCCCTCGTGGAACGGGTCGATGGCGAAATACTTGGCATCCTCCCCGTACAAGGCTTTCAGGTTCTTATAATAGGTATCCGCGATCCGGCCGAACATCGGATCCGTCGGCAGGAGGAATCCCGGCCGCTGGTAGCCGCACCACAGGCCCGGGTCCTGCACCTGCGTTAGCCCCAGTTTGCGCCACATGGCCGTGTCGTTGGGCACCATCCCCCCGTAGCCCGCGAACACCGGTTGAATTCCCCACTCCCGGTACCGTTCCACGATTTTTTGTTCCAGTTCCGCCTGTTTGTCATACCAGTCCGCCGGGTTCGGCCCTCCCCACGCTTCGAGGTTATTCATCAGCCACCACGCCTGGTGCGCCGGCCCGGCGATGAAGTCGTCGATCTGCGCCTTGTCGAATCCCAGTTCCAGCAGGGTGTTCCGCCACACCGTCGCGGCCCCGGTCAGGGACAACGGCAGGTTGATCCCATGCAATGCCATCCAGTCGATCTCACGCTCCCAGCGTTCCCAATCCCAGAACGCGGTGGAGTAAGAGAAGGTGCAGTAATTCATGTAGTACCGCACCAGCATATCGGTGGTGTGCCGCTCCGCGGCCTTGGGTTTCGGGAATTTGAGGTTGCTGAGCCGCGGGTGGGGATTGTTCCACGCCACCTGCACTCCCGCATAGTATTTGAGGTACCAGTTCAGCCCCGCCGCGATGGATATGTAGTTATTGCCCCGCACCACGATCTTGCTCCCTTTGGAGTCCAGTTCGAAGAAGTCGTCCGGCGACTGCTGCTCGGCGAGTTCGAAGATAAAGCGGGAGCTTTGCCCCGGCTGCAACCGGTCCACCAATGCCGCCACAGGGTTGTCGGCCTTGCCGAAAGCCGCGCCGTGCATGCCGGGCAAGGCGATCGTGGTCAGGAAGAGGAGAAAAAGGCGGCGCATACTTCGAAAGATTATATATTGGCGTTATTGAAAGCCAGTGCGATCTGTTCTGCGATAGAGTCCACGGCTTCCTGCATCTTGTTGCCCACGAACATTTTCATCATCGGGTTGAGCTCGATGTCGAGCACGATGCGCATATGGGTGTGCGGCGCGGTCCCGCCCGCGGTCTCTTCCGTGGTGTCTTTCATCTGGGCCCAGAAGGTGAACGGTATGGGCATGCCTCCCGCACTTTCGTCCGCGCACACTTTGATGAGCTTGTTCGGTTCCCGCTGGGCCATCTTCAGCCCCACGATGAACCCCTTGGCCTTGAAGCGGCAGGTCTCTTCGGTGGCCTCCCATCCTTCGACTTTGTCGGCGAGGATCGGGGTGAAGTTCTCGAAACTGGAGAGCGCCCGGAAGATCGTCTCGTCGGGCCGGGCGATATGTACTTGCTTGCTGGTGTATTTCATGGTGTTTTTAATAGTTCGTTTTAGTTTTGTCGTAGAGTTGCTTTGGCAGTTTCGGTCCGTAGCCAGCGGTGGCGAAACGAGCACCGCGAGTGCGGCCCTCCGCCTGGGGTGGCTACGGGCCGACCGTTGCCACGGGAACTGAGCTGTCTGCTTTTAGCCTCATGGCTCGCAGCACAAATACCGAATATAAACGAACGATTGATCGGGAAGTTGTATTGCCGGGGCTATTTGTTCCAAACGTCCGGCGCTTTTCGCCATTCGCGCAGCGTTTCCATCTCCTCCGGCCTGATGTAGCCCTGCTCCTGCGCCAGCTCGATCAGGGTGTTGTAATCGGACAAAGTGTCCAATTGTACCTCGGCTGCCGCAAAGTTGGCCGCCGCCGTCGGAAAACCGTAGGTGAAGATCGCCACCATCCCCAGCACTTCGCATCCCGCCGCCCTCAGCGCCTCCACCGCTTTGAGCGAGCTGCCCCCCGTGGAGATAAGGTCTTCGACCACCATGACTTTGGATCCCGGTTCGAAATGTCCTTCCACCTGGTTGGCCATCCCGTGGTCTTTGGGCGCCGACCGCACGTAGATAAACGGTTTTCCCAATGCTTCGGCAGCCAGCACGCCACAGGCGATAGCCCCCGTCGCCACCCCTGCGATCACCTCCGCCTGCGGGTATTTCTCCCGGATCAAAGCCGCGAAGGCTTCGTATATCTCGCGCCGTGCCTCCGGGTAGGAGAGCGTCTTGCGGTTGTCGCAGTAGATGGGCGAATGCCATCCGCTGGCCCAGGTGAAGGGATTTGCAGGGCTGAGTTTTATTGCCTTAATTTGCAGCAATGTTTGTGCAATCTTTTTGCCGGTTTCCATGTCTATGAGAAAAGTCTATTATTTGGATAACGTAGTCGCGTTCGGCACTCCCGCGGAGTGCGCCGCCCTTTCCGCGCCGGCCGAGGCCTCGTGGCTCGCCATAGACGCCGGTGCGCTGGGCGCCGAAGCCGGTGTCATGCTCGGGTTAACAAATTTGCAGAGAATTTTCGAAACTGCCAAATCCGTGGCTTTCGTTTCGCCTACGGAGGAGGAGTCCGACCGGCTTTTTGCGCAATTCGGGTCGCAGTTCGCCCCGGTGGAGGCGGGGGGCGGACTGGTCGTTTCGCCGCGGGGCGAGGTGCTGATGATTTTCCGCAACGGACGCTGGGATCTGCCGAAGGGGAAGCTGGAGCCGGGGGAGGAGATCGCGGAGTGCGCGGTGCGGGAGGTGGAGGAGGAGTGCGGCATTTCGAATCTGAAGCTGGGCAAGCTGCTGACGCGCACGTATCACCTGTACGAGTTGAACGGTAGGTGGATTCTCAAGCGGACGACGTGGTATGCGATGAAGAATGACGGCGACGGGGAGCTGGTGCCGCAGGTGGAGGAGGGGATCACGGATATCCGCTGGATCGCGCCGGATAATTTGTGCTCGTATGTGGATAATACGTATGCCACGATCCGCGAGGTCTTCACCGCCGCTAAACGCATTTCTCTTTAACCGTTCGTTTTATCACTACCCTTGGAGGGTACTGTTCTCTTTGTGAACAAAGAGAACCAGAAAAACTTTCGAGGATGCTT
>JAJBVQ010000062.1 GCA_020859745.1 Rikenellaceae bacterium | reverse complement strand
GCGCCCAACTCGGAATTTTGGGCAACGGCGCTCCACGAGGCTACTTTCAGGGTCAGCTCGACTTCACCCTGTTTGACGCGCAGGGTGAACATATAGTTGTTCGATTTGGCAAAAACTATCGAGGGCAGCTTTGCTTTCAAGAGGTAGCGCACGCCGTTCACCTTGATATAAAATTCGGCGGGTACCTCGCCGGCGGCCTTGGGCAGGAATATGGCGGAACCGAAAGCTCCGTTCCCTTTCTGCGCGGCGTCGAGGTACGAGAAGGTGCGAATGATCCCGGTATCCGCAGCCGCCCCCACGGTAGCGGCCAGATCACCCCCCAGCGTGTAATCGCCTGCCGGGACGGTCGCCATCTGCCGCACGACGGCGCTGTCAGCGAACAGGTCGCTGCACACCATCCCGTTTACTGACTTAACGGTAAAGCTGAGCTTGGTACATTTATGTTCGAAAACGAGCGCAACAGTTGAAGACGATCGGTTGATCGTCTGGCTCCCCACATACGCCCCCATAAAGTCTTCGTAGTGCCCCACTCCTTTGACGCTCTTGTGGTCGCTTTCGAGTTGCCGGGCCGGAGAGTAGGCGTAAAAGTCGTACACGCCGTTATTCAGCTCCATTCCTTTGGCAGGATTGGCGTTTCCGGCATCGACGGCGCCGTCGGCGGTCACATGGCACGGAACAAGACTGCCGTCGCCCTGCACTTTATAGGTGCTGGTCTCTTTCCAAGTATCGCTGGCCAGATTAGGATTCGTCTGCCCGGCGCTCCCGCGCTGGTAGGCCACGACACGCACCGTACTGCCCGCAGGCAGGTTCGAAGACGTAGCGGCCTTAGACCCCATATCCACCTCTACCTCGTTTTTCGCCTGGAAACGCACCAAACAAGCCTCACCGGCCGGATCGTCACCGCCCAGCGGACGGCGCTGACATCCCACGACTGCCAATAACGCAACGGCTACCAGTAAATACTGTTTCATCTTCGTCATATCTGCATTTACCCGCCCACGAAATTGCTGTAGACCAAACGTTTACAACAATAAACCTTTCAATTAACCGTTCGATTAATAATAATGGGAAATAAGCCCTGAAAACAAGGCAGGAAAAGCGTGTTTTTATCATGTCAGAAATTAATGGTATTCACTTGATAAAAGGTTATTTAAGTCAGTTTTTGTTTGGTTATTACAATTTCCTTTCATACATTTGTGACATAATTAGTATTTAATCGAACGGTTAATTGAAAGGGTACTTTTTGCCAACAAAAAGTCCCATTTATAGCTAAATTTACTATACACAGACTTTTATGGGGGCTTGCACGTATTACTATCAAAAATTTATTAATATTCTTCTCTATCATGGTTATCGCTTATCTAAGAGTCAGCACCGAGAAACAGCATCTCGAAAACCAACAGCTGGAAATCACTAAGTTCGCGGACGCACGCGGGATCAAAATCGACAAGTGGGTCACCGAGGTGGTCAGCGGGAAAACAAAACGCAACGAAAGGCGCCTCGGCCTACTGATCCGACGCCTCAAAAAGGGGGACACGCTGATCGTCACGGAACTCTCGCGATTGAGCCGTACGTTGCTGGACATCATGTCGATCCTGAATACCTGCATGGAAAAACAGATCATGATCTACAGCACCAAGGATGGCTATGCGTTCGACAACAACATCAACAGCAAGGTGCTGGCGTTCGCGTTCGGACTGGTGGCGGAGATCGAGCACAACCTGATCTCGCTGCGCACGAAAGAGGCCCTGGCGCTCAAAAAAGCGGAGGGAGTCAAAATTGGACGGCCTGTGGGTAGCCGGGTCAAGCTGCAAAAGCTGATCGACGACAAAAAACGGGTGCTGCGCCTGATCAAGCAGGGAACGTCGATCGCGCATATCTGCCGCGAGTACCAGGTGTCGCGGGGGGTGTTCTACCAGTTCCGGAACCAGTACGCGGCGTAAGGGATCTTTACGATACGGTGCACAGGCGGCACGGGCGGGCACTCTCCCTTTCGAGTGCCCGCCCGTGCGATTTTAAACGGCTTTCTAAAAGCGGCTATGCTTCGGGCCGTGCGATGGTCTTGCCGATCAGGAAGTCGATCGAGCATTTACCCGGCCCGGCGATAAAGATTACCACGTACATACCGAGATAGAGCAACGGCAGCTCGATACTGCCGAGGCTCATATCGGGATGGGTGGTCATGGCCATAATCATGGCGAAAACCAAGGGGATCACGGCGAAACGGGTCAGCAGTCCGGTAATTACCATCAACGAGCAGCCGACCTCCACCAGAATGATCATCACCAGCGACAAGCCTGCGCCCCACCCGATCGGATCGGGAAAGCCTTCGCGCAGGGCCGTGAAGTTTTCCAGTTTCGCGACTCCGTGAGTCAGCATCATGCCGCTTACGAAAAGGCGCAACAGCAACAGGGCCAGATTAGCGTACCGCTCGCTCAGCAGGAACCTGACCCAGGGATTTTGATTCGATTTCATATATGCAAGGTTTGGAATTTATCATATAAGTATATAATGAATAGCAAATTTCATGCAAATTCACCGGGTGAATCCGAAATAGCCCTTCGCGTTGCCGTAGCATATATCCTCTACCATCCGGCCTACGGCGGCCATCTCGGAGAGCGGGATCAATCCCCGCTCCAGATCCCGGCCCAGCATGTCGCAAAGCAGGCGACGGAAATATTCGTGCCGCGGGAACGAGAGGAAACTTCGCGAGTCGGTGAGCATCCCCACGAAACGGCTCAAAAGGCCGTAATCCGACAGGATATTCATCTGCCGCTCCATACCGTCCAAATGGTCCGAGAACCACCATGCCGCCCCGTACTGCATCTTGCCCGGCACCGAACCGTCGTTGAAATTGCCGGCCATGGCCGCCATGACCTCCCCGTCCTTGGGATTGAGGTTGTAAACGATCGTCCTGGCCAACAAGCCCTCCCGGTCGAGCCGGTCGAGGAAGCGCCCCATGGCTTGCGCTACCGGCTTGTCGTCCAGCGAATCGCATCCCGCATCCGGCCCGTAATCCTGCATCAGCCGGGTCCGGTTATTCCTGAGTGGCCCGATATGGAACTGCTGCACCCATCCCAACTCGCAGTTCATCACCGCCAAATGGTACAGCATGCCCGATTTGAACACCGCTGTTTCAGCCCCGGACAACGAACGGCCGCTGCGAAGCGTCGCAAACAACGTTTCGAGTTCCGAATCCGTAAAATCTTCGCCGTAGAAGGTATCCAGACCATGATCCGAGACCCGGCAGCCAGCTTCGGCAAAAAACCGTTGGCGCCGCCGCAAGGCATTCAACAAATCCGCAAACGTGGCAATCTCCGTACCAGCCGCCCCGGCCAACCTATCTATATAGGTATTCCATGCCGCGACATCCTCCGCCGCAACGACTTTATCCGGACGCCAGGCCGGCAGCATCGCCGGATCGCCCTCTTTCCGTGTCCGTGCGTAGGTCAAATGATATTCCAGCGAATCCGCCGGGTCGTCCGTCGTGCAGATCGCCTCCACATTCATCCGGCGCAGCAGGCCGCGCGCCGAAAAGCCGTCAGGATCGCCCTGCAACATGGTATTACACCGGTCGTAGACCTCCCGCGCCGTCTCCGGTTTCAGCAGCGTGTCGATCCCGAAATAGCGTTTCAATTCCAGCGCCGTCCAGTGATACAACGGATTACGCATCGTCTGCGGCACCGTCTCCGCCCACTTGGCGAACTTCTCCCAGTCCGAAGCATCACCTGTGATATAC
>JAJBVQ010000273.1 GCA_020859745.1 Rikenellaceae bacterium | reverse complement strand
TGTTCTTGATGTCGTTGGTGGGGTTTTTTTTCATAACGAACTTGTTTTAGATGGTTAGTTCCTAAAAATCCGACCCGGATTTTGACTATAAATATAATAAATAGATTTCAAACCTCCGCTGATCAATCTTTTTTATGTCCGCATCCATAACATTACACCATTAGGTATTTTTTATATTGTTTTTTATCATTACATTTATTGACACTAACACCAAGCCTTATGAACTCGCTCAGGCAAATCGCAATCGCCGTAGCGGCAGGACTGATCGCCCTGCCGCTGCCGGCGCAGAACCGTCCCGCAGGCGAATCCTTTAAACCGAGGATCGCCGTCGGGCTGAGTTTTTCACCGGAATGGCAGCCCAATGCCGCCAGGGACCCCGGCTTCATTCCCTCTTTCGGATTGACCGTTGAAGGCCAGTTCTCCCGTCACAGCGGCATTGAACTGGGGATCTTCGACAGGCCCCAAACGGTAACGTTCATGTCGATATTCCCGGATAACCCGAACAACGGCCGGAAACCGACCTTGCACTACGCATCCTTACGGCTGAGTTATAAATTCTGGTCGGACATCGTGAATTTTACAGCCGGGATGAATTGGGACATTTCGCCGGACAAAGTATGGCATGGCGCTCTTTTCAACAATCGGTTCGGGTTCTGTTTCTCGGTCAGTAAAGACTTCAGGCTTTGCAAAGGGTTGATCCTGGAGCCGGCATTCCATGTCAACCCGGTAATAGTGAAGTGGAGCGACGATAAATTTACCGGCGACGGGACATTCATCGGCCTCGACATCAAAGTGAAATACCGCTTCTGACATCACGACAAAGGGCGGCCCTGATGAGGCCGCCCTTGCTATGCAAGACCGAACGGGACCGCTATAAGCTGTCGCCGAAGTCCTTGCGGAACTTGTCCACCAGTTTGGCCGGCCAGTCGCTGGTCGGCTCCAAGCCGCCCATAAAGAAGCGCAGCACCGGCGGTTCATACGTGAACCGCAACCCTCCGATCATCTCGCGGTTGTCGTAGAGCCACTGCATGCGGTCGATCACATATTTGACCTGCGACAGCGTAAACACGCGCCGCGGCACCGCCAGCCGCAACAGCTCCACGTCCGCCAGAATCTCGACCCCGTTCTCGTCGCGCACGCTGGAGATCGTCCCGCGCTCCATGCCCCGGATGCCCGAGATCAGGTAGAACGCCGCCGCCAGCGCACCCGCCGGATACTCCGTCTGCGGGATATGTTCGCAGAACTTCATCGCGTCCACGTGCGCCCCCAACACCCCCGGAGGCGTCACCACCGGACTGCCCCGCTTCTCCATCTCGCGAACCAGGTAGGCGATGAACGTCGGGCTTTGCGAGATCATCGTCTCGTCCAGCGTTTCGTAAAGTCCCACCGCCATCGCCTCGATCTCCCGCACGGAGATACCGCCGTAGGTCAAAAAGCCTTCATAGAGCGGGATTAGCGCCTCCATCTCCTTGAACAGCTCCTGCCGGTTGGTGCAGATACCGCCCCCGCGCGACGAGCTGAGTTTGCGCGCCGAGAAATAGACCAAGTCCGCCAGCCCGGTCATCATCTTAATGATGTCCGCCATCGAATTCTCTTTCCACTCTGCTTCGCGCTGCTTCACGAGGTAAGCGTTCTCACCCAGCAGCGACGCGTCCAGCACCAGCATCAGGCCATATTTGTCGGCCACGCGGCGCACGTCCATCAGGTTGGCGATCGAGAAGGGCTGCCCGCCGATCAGGTTGGTCGAGGCCTCCATGCGGATGAACGGGATATTCTCCACGCCGTTCTCCTCGATGCACTTCACCAGCTTGTCGATGTCGATATTCCCCTTGAACGGATTCTCGGACTTCAGCTCCAAAGCCTCGTCGTGCAGCAACTCGGCGACCGCACCGCCGTTCTCCATAATGTGGGCCAGCGCTGTGGTGAAGTGGTAGTTCATCGGGATCACATTTCCCGGCTTGACATACCGGCGGCAGATAATATTCTCGGCGGCCCTGCCCTGGTGCACCGGCAGCAGGTATTTCTTGCCCAGCACATCCTCGACCGCCTTTTGCAGCCGCGCAAAGGACTGCGAACCCGCATAGGCGTCGTCGGCGCGGAACATGGCAGCGATCTGGTTGTCGCTCATGGCGTTGGTGCCGCTGTCGGTCAGCATGTCGAGGAACACGTCCATCGTCGAAAGGCGGAAAGTGTTGAACCCCGCCTCCTTGATGGCGTCGAGCCGCCGCTCGATCGGCACCAGGTGGAGCTTCTGCACCACCCGCACTTTATGCAACTCCAAAGGGACGTTCTCCCCACTGTAAAATTTCACCGGATTCATTCTGGAAATAGGTTTGGGTTAGTAATTATTCATCGGAATATTCTACAAAAATAAAAGATTTTCGTTCCCGGGCAAATAAAAAGCCCGGCACGCTTTCCGCACACCGGGCAAAATTATCGGTAAAGAATCCATTAACTCCTCGGGTTCGGCCTTGCGCCGCCCCCCCGGCGACCTACGGTCGCCCGGCGCTAAGGCCGCCATTGGCATGGGAAATGCCTTGTCAAATCAGCCGCAGCTTGGCGAATTTCAGCAGCAAGGTCTTGGCCCCCGCCGCCTCGAAACGCACCGTCACTTTCGTGTCCGTCGCCGTCTGCTCGAACGCCGTCACCGTGCCGATCCCGCACCGGGCGTGCGCCACGCGCGCGCCTACCGTCAAATCTCCCGCGGAGTCCAACGGCTTCCCTTCCGGAATCGCTGCCGGACGGGCGTCAATCTTTTTAAAGCCCGCCGGAGCGGAGTTTCCCTCCGCTGATACGGGCGCAGCCGTTTTCCGCTGGTACCGCTGGAAAGCGGGCCGGGGATCGCCCGGCACCTTCGCCCCGCCCGAAGCGTTCCATCGGTTCCGCAGCCCCGTATTGCCATCCTCGCCGAAGGTGTCCGTCTCCGGCAGAGTCGGCATGTCGAGGTACTTCGGGTCGATCTCCTTGATAAAGCGGCTCGCCTGCGACGGCACCACGCTGCCCCACTTGAACCGCGACAGGGCGAAACTCAGTGTGGCCCGCTTCTCGGCCCGCGTCAGCGCCACATAAAACAGCCGCCGCTCCTCCTCGATATCCTCGGCCGACGAACTGCCGTGCTGGCTCGGGAAGAGGTTCTCCTCCAGCCCCACGATATAGGTGTACTTGAACTCCAACCCCTTGGAAGCGTGGACGGTCAGCAGCGTCACCCGCGGGGTGTCGTCGTCCTTGCTGTTGTCCATGTCGGTCAGCAGGGCGATATTCTGCAACCACTGGTCCAGCGTCACCGGCCCGCGCACGACGCCCTCCTGCGGCGCATCGGCATCCGGCGCGACGGTTTCCGCACCCTCACCCGAAGCCGCAGCCTCGTTCTGCTCGTCCACGAACACTTTCACCGAATTGATGAGTTCCTCCACGTTCTGCAACCGCGACTCGTCCTCGATCGACGGGCTGTCCTTGTAATGCGCCACCAGCCCCGACCGAGCCATCACCTCCATCGCCAACTCGTAGGCGTCCATCTCCCCCGACCGCCGGAACAGGTCGGTGAAATTCTTGACGAACACCGTCAGCCCCTTGACCGCCCCGCCGCGGATGCCCAGCTCCTCCGGCGTGTGGGTGAGCAGCACTTCCCACATCGAAACGCCCTTGGCCTGCCCGGCCGCGACGATCTTTCCCACCGAGGTTTCGCCGATCCCCCGGGCCGGGAAGTTGATGATCCGCTTGAGCGACTCGTCATCCTTCGGGTTGATCGCCAGCCGCAGGTAAGCGATGGCGTCCTTGATCTCGGCCCGCTGGTAGAACGACTGGCCGCCGTAGATCCGGTAGGGGATATTGTTCCCCCGCAGGTACTCCTCGATCACGCGCGACTGGGCGTTGGTGCGGTAGAGCACCGCGAACTCGTCCGGCGAGGCCTGTTCGCCGTACAGGGTGGTGTGGATGTCCGCCGACACGCGCTGCGCCTCCTCCTTGTCGCTGAGGGTGCAGATCACTTTGATCGGCTCCCCCTGTTCGTTTTCCGAGAAAAGGTGCTTGGGCAGCTTGCGGCTGTTCTTTTCGATCACACTGTTGGCCGCCTCGACGATCGTCCGGGTCGAACGGTAGTTCTGCTCCAGTTTGAAGATCTTCGCCTCCGGGTAGTCCTGCTGGAAACGGAGGATGTTCTCGATCCGCGCCCCGCGGAACGAGTAGATGCTCTGGGAGTCGTCCCCCACCACGCAGATATTCCGCCGGATGTCCGCCAACTTCTTGACGATCAGGTACTGCGAGTAGTTGGTATCCTGGTACTCGTCCACCAGTATGTACTGGAACTGGTCGCCGTATTTCTGCGCAATTTCCGGATGGTCGCGCAGCAGGATGTTCATGTAGAGCAGCAGGTCGTCGAAGTCCATCGCGCCGTTCTGGCGGCACTGGCGCATATAGAGGGCATAGATCTCCGCCAGCCTCGGCCGCTTGGCCCGCGCGTCCTCGTCGGTCAGCGTCGCGTTGGCGGCATAGGCTTCGGGCAGCACCAGATTGTTCTTGGCCAGCGAGATACGCGAATAGATTTCATTCGGCTTGTACTGCTCATCGGGCAGTTCGAGCTGCCGCACGATGGCTTTGACGACATTCCGGCTGTCCGCGGTGTCGTAGATGGTGAAGGCCTCCGGGAAGCCCAGCAACTGGGCCTCGGCCCGCAGGATGCGGCTGAACAGGGAGTGGAAGGTTCCCATCCACAGCCCGCGCACGGCTTCGTAAGGCAATATCTTGGTCACGCGGTCGCGCATCTCGCGCGCCGCTTTGTTGGTAAAGGTCAGGGCCATGATGTTGCGGGGCGAGATGCCCTGCTGCAACATGTGGGCGATGCGCATGGTGAGCACGCGGGTCTTGCCGGATCCTGCGCCGGCGATAATGAGCGACGGCCCGGCGTAGTTCTCGACGGCGCTGCGCTGGGGGCCGTTCAGCCCTTGTAGGTAATCGGTCTGTGTATGGTCGGATTGCATAAAGTTTCAATCGGGAAAACGGAAAGAGCGGCCCGTAGGCTCTGGAAAGCGAACGGACAGCCGGTTCCGGAAATTGTAGCCGTAAAAATAAGGATTTACCAGACGATCGGCTCCTGTCCGGTCGAAACGAGGTATTCGTTGGCCTTGCTGAAGTGCTTGCAGCCGAAGAATCCCCGGAAGGCGGAGAGGGGCGACGGGTGCGGAGCGGTCAGGATGCAGTTTTCGGACGGATTCACCACGGCGGCTTTCCGCTGGGCATAGGAGCCCCACAGCATATAGACGACGTTTTTCTTCCGCTGCGCGACGGCCCGCACCACGGCGTCGGTAAAGGTTTCCCAGCCGCGGTTAGCGTGCGAGGCCGGGCTGTGGGCCTGCACGGTGAGCACGGCGTTGAGCATCAGCACGCCCTGCCGGGCCCAGCGGTCGAGTTCCCCGGTCTGGGGGTATGGCGCGCCGGTATCGTCGCTCACCTCCTTGAGGATGTTTTGCAGCGACGGGGGAAATTGCGTCCCGGCGGCGACGGAAAAGCACAGCCCGTTGGCCTGCCCTTCGTTGTGGTAGGGGTCTTGCCCGATGATACGACTTTGAGCCGGTCGACGGGACAGCAGTTGAAGGCCCGGAAAATATTGGCGGCGGGCGGATAGACCACGTGGGTCATGTACTGCTCGCGCACGAAGGCGGTCAACTGGCTGAAATAGGGTTTCTCGAACTCACCTGTGAGGAGTTCCTGCCACGTGGGCTCTATCTTGACGTTCGACATGTGGTTTCGGTTTCGTTGGTTCGACGGAAAAGGGGACCGTACGGCTCCTCGGAAAATTTATCGTATGTTTATTCGGATTGTGTTTGAGGGTACTGTTCTTTTGTGAACCAAGAGGCCCTGTTGTGGCTTTCCGGGCTGTAACTACTCGTTTGGGCGGCGAGCGCAGCGAGCCGCGCAGGCCGGAGCCATCCCGGGCGGAGGACTGCAATTCTTGCGCTGCCGCGCCGCGATTGCGCCTCCGCTGGCTCCGGCCCTGTATGCCCCCCAAAGCTGAGGATGCAGAGCCTAAGGAGTAGAGCAGCTGACTCAACCTTTTCTTTCAAGAAAGCGGCAGTTGCCTCCAACCCAATGCAAAAAAATCGTAGGGTTTTATACCGTCCCGCAGCTAGCGGAGGCGAAATCGCAGATTGCAGCCCTCCGCCGGGGGTGGCTGAGGGCTGACCGCTGACGCGGAAATTTAATTTTAACCCTATGATTTTATTTGACTGCCGAATAGAAGCAGCGTTTGGGGGATTCCGCCTTGCCCTCCTTGACCAGGTTTTTGATCGCTTTATCGACCTCCGATTTCGGCAGTCCCGTAGCTTCGGCCATCTCGGCAGACTTCATCGGCACACCCTGCGCCTTGAGAAGCGCCAATACTTTTTCCTCGTTCATGGTACGAAAGTGTTTCAACCCCTCCTTCCGGGATCCCTTTAGCAAGAAGAAAAGAAGAAAATCCCGACGACATCCGCCGAATCCCGCAAAGAGCGAATTATGATACTTATATTGAGCGTAAAATTAGAAAAAAAAGTAACTTTATCACAATTTTACGACAATAAGCCAAAAAATAGGACCTTCGAAACCAAAGACTATGAAACCCCGTTCCCGCACCTTCCTCCTGCGCGCCATCCTATTGCTGGCCGCCGCCGTCACCGCCATCCGTCCCCTCAGCGCCCAGAAACCCGCCGCCGGCGAAGCCGTCCCGGTGGACAGCAGCGTCCGCGTCGGCGTGCTGCCCAGCGGCATCACCTACTACCTCAAACACAACGCCAAGCCCGCCGACCGGGCCGACTTCCACATCTATTATAAAGTCGGGGCGATCCAGGAGGAGGATTCGCAGAACGGACTGGCCCACTTCCTCGAACATATGGCCTTCAACGGTTCACAGCACTTTCCGGAGAACACGATGATCGACTGGCTCTCGACCGTCGGCGTGCGTTTCGGCGAGAACCTCAACGCCGCCACCGGACAGGAACAGACCACCTACATGATCCTCAACGTGCCCCTCACGCGGGCCGGGATCGTCGATTCGGCGCTGCTGATCCTGCACGACTGGGCCGGCCATATCACCCTCGACACCGCCGACATCGACAAAGAGCGCGGCGTGATCATCGAGGAGTGGCGGCAGGGGAACAACGCCCAGCGGCGCATCTTCGAAAAACAGGCCCCGGTGCTCTTCAACAACTCGCTTTACGCCCGGCGCAACGTGATCGGCAACCAGGAGGTGCTCAAAACCTTCAAATACCAGGAGCTTCGCGACTTCTACCACCGCTGGTACCGGCCCGACATGCAGGCCTTCATGATCGTCGGCGACTTCGACGTGGACAGCATGGAACAGAAGCTGCGACGGACCATGGCCGACATCGGCGCGCCCAAAGTGCGGACGCCGAAGGCCGAGGTCACCGTGGAGGACAACGAACGGCCGCTGGTCTCGGTGACCTCCGACCCGGAACTGACCGCCACCTCGGTCGAGGTGCTCTTCCGCGAAAAACCCCTTACCGAACGCTATGACGGGATGGAGCGGATCTGGCACGAATATGTCAATTCGCTGGCCGGGCGGATGCTGAACGAACGGTTCAGCGAAATCTCCCGGAAAGAGGACGCACCGTTCCTGGGGGCCGGGGGCGGCTACAGTTCGGTTGTTAAACCGTTCGACGCCTTCTTCGTGAGCGGCACCGCCCGCGAGGGCGAGGCGCTCCGGACGCTGGAGGCGCTCTATACCGAGATCTACCGGATGCAGCGCAACGGTTTCACGCAGTCGGAACTCGACCGGGCCAAGACGGAGATCATGCGGGGCACCGAGAGCTACTTCGAAAACCGCAACGACCGCAAGAACGGCGAATTCGCCCAAAAATACATGGACCATTTCGAGGACGGTACTCCTTACCTGACGCCGGAACAGGATCTGGCGATCACGCGGCGGATGCTGGACGCTATCACGCTGGCGGATGTGAATACCGAGGCGGCGAAGTGGGTGCACGACCGCAACAGCGCCATCCTTATCTCGCTGCCCGAAAAAGCGGGCGTGGCGATGCCTTCCGAAGCGGCGATCATCGCCGTTACCGAGAAGGTGAAAACGGCCGAGATCGAAGCCTATAAAGACGGTACGCAGGCCACGGCCCTGATGGACGCTTCGGGGCTTGCGGGTTCGCCGGTGACCCGGACGGCGGAGGGGAAATACGGTTCCACGGTGCTGACCCTCAGGAACGGCGTGCGGGTGATCGTCAAGCCGACGGAGCTGAAAGCGGACGAGGTGCAGATGAGCGCATTCCGGAAGGGGGGCATGTCCACGGTCGAAAGCATAACCGACCTGTACAACCTCAACGTGCTGCCGGCCTACCTGGGGATGGCCGGAGTGGGCGATTTCTCGCGCACGGAGCTGAATAAGCTGCTGACGGGCAAGATCGCGGGCGTCACGCCGAATATCGGCTCACTGTCGGAGGGGTTCAACGGCAGCTGCTCGCCCAAGGACATCGAGACGCTGATGCAGCTCACCTACCTGTACTACACCGCCCCGCGCTTCGACCGCGGCGACTGGAACGTGCTGATGAATCAGTTCCGCTCGCTGCTGCCGAACGTGGTGAAAAACCCGAATTACATCCTGCAGGACAGCCTGTTGCAGACGGTTTACGGGCACAGCCCGCGCGTGTTCATGCAGCTCAGCCGAAAGGTGCTGGACACGATCTCTCTGGAGCGTACCGAACAGCTCTACCGGCAGTTCTTCTCGGACGCCAGCGGCATGACTTTCGTCTTCGTGGGAAATATCTCTGTGGATTCGCTGCGGCCGCTGGCCGAGAAGTACCTCGGATCGCTGCCCTCGAAAAAGGGGAAAGCCCCTCAGTGGGGCGATTACATCGTCCTGCCGCTGCCGGGCATCGTGCAGAATATGTACAAGACGCCGCTCCAGACCCCGAAGGTGACGGCCATCGAGCTCTACACGGGCGAGTTGCCTTACACCCTGTCACGCAATATCAACCTGGAGGCGATCCGTTATATCCTCGAAATGCGGTACACCAAGTCGATCCGCGAGGAGAAGGGCGGAACCTATGGCGTCGGCGTGTCGATGACCTACCAAAAGGTGCCGCTGCCGCGGTTCGCTTTCCAGATATTCTTCGAGACGGACACGGCCAAGATCGGCGAGTTGCTGCCGCTGGTGGCGCAGGAGATCGAAACCCTGTCGGCAGGCGGCGCGACGGACGAGGAGCTGACCAAGACTAAGGAGTTCTTCCTGAAACAGTACCGCGACGGGCTGATCCACAACGGCACATGGCTGGGCTACTTGACCAGCTGGTACCTGAACGACAACGACCGGTACGCGGGCTACGAGGCGGCGGTGCAGGCCCTGACGCCGGAAACGATACGCGCCACGGCGGCGGAAGCGTTCGGGCAGAACAATGTCTGCACGGTGGTGCAGCTGCCGGAGGAACCCGTTGGCGAATAACCGTACAGTTAATTACCGAGGTTTACATATAGTCGACCCCAGTCGGCGAACGCAGTGAGCCGTGCGGGCCGGACGCCTCCCCACGGGAGGCCCGCAATCATCCGCTATCGCGGCTGACAAGCGGCACCTCCCGGGCGGTCGACCCGAAAGTTTAATCGTACGTTTTTCATCCGGACCCGAAGCCAACGGAGGCCTGACATGGGGTTTCCTATACAAAATTATGACTAAGACAGAATTACTGGCCCCGGCGGGAAATGCGGAGATCGGAAGGGCCGCCATAGACGCGGGCGCCGACGCGGTATATATCGGCGCCGAGCGGTTCGGCGCCCGCGAAGCGGCGGGAAACGCCATGGACGACATCGCCTCTTTGGCGGAATACGCCCACGGTTTCGGGGCGCAAGTCTACCTGACGATGAACACGCTGTTGTTCGAAGGCGAGCTGGCGGCGGCTGAAAAGACCGCATGGGCGGCTTACGAAGCGGGCGTCGATGCGCTGATCGTGCAGGACATGGCTTTCACGCGGATGGCATTGCCGCCGATGGCCTTACACGCCTCGACGCAGACGTTCAACCTTACGCCCGAACGGGCTGCGTTCCTCGCGGCGGCGGGCTTTTCGCGCATCGTGCTGGAACGGGGAGCAACTTTGGGACAGATACGCGCTATCCGCGCGGCGCTGCCGGAGCATATCGAACTGGAGGCGTTCGTGCACGGGGCGATCTGCGTCTCGTACAGCGGACAATGCTACCTGGGCCACGCCTTGTGCGGGCGGGGCGGCAACCGGGGCGGCTGCGCCCAACCCTGCCGGTCGCAGTACAACCTCTACAACGACCGGGGGCAACTACTGGTGCGGGACAGGCACCTGCTGTCGGTGCGCGACCTGAACCTGAGTGATCGGCTGGGGGAACTGATCGGGGCCGGGGTATGCTCGCTGAAGATCGAGGGTCGGTTGAAAGAGGAAGGCTATGTGGTCAACAACACGGCCTACTACCATGAACGGCTAAATGCTTTGGGCGTGCCGCGCACCTCCGCCGGTACAGTGGCGTGCGATTTCACGCCGAACCCGTCGAAAAGCTTTTCGCGGGGCTTCACCACCTATTTCTGGGAGGGAAAACGGCGGGGCGTGCTGGCTCCGGAGGCAAAGTCGGTCGGGGAGTCGATCGGTACGGTTTCCGGCTCCGACGGCCCGGTGCTGACGCTGAAACTGCGGCCGGGGATCGTCGTGAATAACGGGGACGGGATCTGTTTCCTGACCCATTCGGGAAAACTGGAGGGGTGCTCCGTAAACCGCGCGGAAAGGAACCGGCTGTTCCTGAACCGAACGGCTGACATACCGGCCGGAACGGAGGTTTTCCGCAACCAGGACCGGTCGTTCAGGCCGTCCGCCACACGGCATATCGCGGCAACGATCCGGTTCTCGCCGCCGCTTGTCACGGCGACGGACGAAACGGGTGTTACGGCGACCATTCCGTTACCGGAGGGCTATGACCCGGCATCGAACCGGGAATTGGCGGAACGCAATATCCGCAATGCTTTCTCGAAGAGCGGCGGGACGATTTTCGAAATAACGGAGGTTAGGGCACCTGACGTTTCGGCAGGGCCATTGCCGTTTATTCCGGCGTCGGAACTGAACGCACTGCGACGGGAGGTGCTGGCGGAGTTGCTGAAAAACCGGTGGGCGGCTTACCGCCGACCGGCGCCGTATGTACGCCCGGAGAACATGCCTGTTATGCCGCCGGGGATCGAAGGGGACTTCCGGGCCAATGCGGCCAATTCGCTGGCGGAAAGGTTCTACCGCGAGGCGGGTGTCGAACTGTCCGAGATGGCTTTGGAGGTGCAGGATGATCCGGACTTTTCCGGGAGGGAGGTGATGCGCACGCCGTACTGCATCCGCCGCGAGATGGGAACGTGCCTGAAAGAGCATCCGGAACTCCGGGGCGAAAAACTTTTTCTGGAAAACAACGGCGTCAGGCTGGAGCTGGCGTTCCACTGCGCGGAGTGCGAAATGGGAATCATCTTCCGGGGACGTATCTAATTTTCGTCCGTTTAACCTACGCCCTTTTGGGGGTTGGAGAAAACATCCGCTTTGGGGACAGTGGGTCCGTTGGACTTTAGGGCTGCAACTACTCTATATCCCCGCGCAGCGGCAGGCCCGGAGCCAGCGGAGCCGCAAATGAGCATTGCGAATATTGCGGCCCTCCGCCGGGGGTGGCTCCGGCCCGACCCGCTAACGCGGAGACTTAGAGTAGTTACAGTCCGGAAAGCCACAACGGGCCCTCCTTTGTCCCAAAAGCGGCAGTTCCCTCCAACCCAAAGAAAAAGTACAGATCAAACGGACAACTCTTTATAGATACCGGCGCAGAAGAGCGCATAGTCATACCTGACCGGGTCGGCCGCATCGAAGCCCCGCAGCACCCCGGTCACCTCCTCGACCGCCTTCCAGTCGTTTTGTTTGCGCGTGAGCAGGCCCAGCGTCCGCGAAGTGTTCGCCGTATGGACATCCAGCGGCAGGTACAGCGCCGACGGAGGGATCGTGTCGCTCCACAGGCCGAAGTCCACCCCGTTGTCGTCGCTGCGCACCATCCATTTGAGGAACATATTGAGCCGTTTGCACGCCGCCCCCTTGTCCACCGACGAGAGGTGGCGTCCATGCCGGGGCAGCGGCGCCAGCTCCGGCGAGAAAAACAGCCCGCGGAACTCGGACAAAACCGCTTTGAGATCGCCGTGCCGCCGGTAAGCGTCCCGGAAAACACCGCCCAAACCGCCGTAGTTCCGGTACATATGCTGCAAAGCCCGGACGAAATAGACGAAATCCCCGCCGTTGAAAGTGCGGTGCACGAACGGCAGCAACGCCTCCCAATCCGCCGCCTGCGACTGGGTGACGAACTGGTACGGCGCGTCGTCCATCAACTCCATCATCCGGCGGCCGTTTTTCACGATCGTAGGCCGTTGGCCCCATGCGATAGTCGCGGCCAGGAAGCCCGCAATCTCGATATCTTCGGGACGCTCGAAACGGTGCGGCACACTGACCGGGTCGTCAGGCACGAAGGTGACCCGGTTGTACCTGACGCACAAGCCGTCCATATACTCTTTGATCTCCTCCCGCGTCATAGCCCTTCGCCGGCGACCAGCCCGTCTTTCATAAATATCCGCCGGTCGGACATCGCCGCCAGGTCATTGTCATGCGTGACGATCACGAAGGTATAGCCGAACCTATCCCGGAGTTCGAAAAAAAGCCGGTGCAGCCCCTCACGGTTCACGGAGTCCAGATTCCCCGACGGCTCGTCGGCAAAGACTACCACCGGATCGTTAATCAAAGCCCGCGCCACCGCCACGCGCTGCTGCTCGCCTCCCGACAATTCCGCCGGTTTATGCGTCGCCCGATGCCCCACCCCCAGCAACTCCAGCAGCTCGGCGGCCCGCCGCTCGGCCGCGGAACGGGACTTACGCCCTATCAGGGCCGGGATCATCACGTTTTCCAAAGCCGTGAACTCCGGCAGCAGGTGATGGAACTGGAACACGAAGCCGATCTTCTCGTTCCGGAGCCGCACCAGCTCGCCGCTGCGCAGCCCCCCCGCATCCTGCCCCGCGATCTCCACCGTGCCGTCGTCGGGCTGCGACAGCGTGCCGAGTATCTGCAACAGCGTGGTTTTTCCAGCCCCGCTCGGCCCCACGATGGCGGCCACTTCGCCCTGTGCTATGTCGAGGTCGATCCCGCGGAGCACCTCCAGCGTACCGAACCGTTTCCGTATCTCCCTGCATCGTATCATCATGGGGCAAATATAGCGTTTTTAACGACAAAGCGGGCTGTCTCCCTTTTGTGGGAAACAGCCCGCCGGTATGAAAAATCAAACGTGTGCGTCAGTCCGCAATAACCTTGCCGGTCTTCTTCTCCTTGCGGGTCATCATGTCGTACGCCACCGGCGTAGCCACGAATACCGACGAGAAAGTCCCGATCACCACCCCGAACATCAGGGCGAAGACGAACCCGCGGATCACCTCGCCGCCGAAGATGAAGATGGCGAGCAAAACCACGAACGTGGAGCCTGCCGTGTTCACCGTACGCGCCAGCGTGCTGTTGATCGCGTGGTTGATATTGTCCCGGCGCGAGCGGCGCGGGTAGAGGTGCTGGTTCTCGCGGATACGGTCGAAGATCACCACCGTGTCGTTGATCGAGTACCCGATGATGGTCAGGATCGCCGCGATGAACGACTGGTCGACCGTCAAGTTGAACGGCAGCAGGCCGTAGAGCAGCGAGAAAATACCGATAGTCAGGATCGCGTCGTGGAACAGCGACACTACGCCGCCCATCCCGTACTGCCAGTTCTTGAACCGGATGGCGATATAAGCCCCGATCGCCAGCAGCGAGAAGATCACGGCGATAAACGAGTTGACCTTGATGTCGTGTGCGATGCTCGGCCCGACTTTCTCGGCGCTGATGATCCCGTACGGGTTGCTCACCGTGGTAGTGAAGTCGTCGATCGAGATTTTCTGCTGGTACAGCGGCGCCAGCGCCTTGTACATCATTTCGTTGATCTCGTTGGTCACCCCGTCGGCATCGTCGGCGTATTTGTACTGCGTCACGATACGCATCTGTTTCTGATCCTTATTGCCGTACTGCTTCACTTCGAGGCCGTCGGTAAAGACTTTGTCCAAAGCCTCGCGTACCTGGTTGGCGGTCACCTGCTGGTCGAAGCGCACCACATAAGCGCGTCCCCCCGAGAAGTCCACCCCGTAGCTCAGCCCTTTGGTCGCCAGCGAAATGATCATCACCAGGATCAGGATACCCGAAATGATGTAGGTGTATTTGCGCAACCCCACGAAATCGACCTTGGTATGGCCGAGGAAGTGCTCGGTCCAGCGGTTCCAGAACTTGATGTTCCGCCCCTTGTCCAGCATCGCCACGAAAATCAGGCGGGTGATGAAGATCGAGCAGAAGAGCGAAGTGATGATACCAATGATCAGCGTGGTAGCGAAGCCCTGCACCGGACCGGTACCGAAGATAAAGAGCACGATACCCGTGATCAGGGTGGTGGCGTTACCGTCGATAATGGCCGAGTAGGCGTTCTTGAAACCGTCCGTGATCGAGAGGCCGATCCCCTTTCCGGAGTGTATCTCCTCCTTGACGCGCTCATAGATGATCACGTTGGCGTCCACCGCCATACCCATCGTCAGCACGATACCGGCGATACCCGGCAGGGTCAGCACGGCGCCGAAGCTCACCAGCACCCCGAACAGGAAGAAGAGGTTGGCCACCAGGGCGATATTGGCCACGAAACCGGCCGTGTTGTAGAAGAACAACATATAGACCAGCACCAGCACGAAGGCCAGGATGAACGAGGTCATCCCCGCGTTGATGGACTCCTGTCCCAGCGACGGCCCTACGACAGCCTCCTGCACGATCTGCGCCGGAGCCGGCAGGCGGCCCGATTGAAGGATATTCGCCAGGTCTTTCGCCTCGGCGATGGTGAAGTCGCCGGTGATCTGCGAGCGTCCCCCGGTGATCTCGCCGTTCACGCGCGGGCAAGAATATACGTAACCGTCCAGAACCACGGCGATAAAGCCGCCGACGTTGTCCGCCGTCAGCCGCGCCCAGGTCTTGGCCCCGGCCGCGTTCATGCTCATCGACACCTCAGCCGAAGAACCGGTCTGGGAATGCTCCCCGCTGGCATCGGTGATCACGCTCCCGTCGAGGGCCGGACGGCCGTCGTTGCTGCCTTTGATGGCATAAAGCTCATACACGTTCGGGTTGCCTTTGATCCCTTTGATGCCCCACATGAAGCGCACGTCGCGCGGGAACAGGGAACGAACCTGCGGCATATTCAGGTAGGTGTTGACCTTGGCCGTGTCGTACGACTGGGCCATACCGATCACGCCGCCCTCCTGGAACGGCTGGAAAACGCTGAACAGAGAGGTGACTTTGCCCGTCGCCTCGGCATTTTTCGGCATATCGCCTTCCCGGGCAGCGCCGAGGGCGGCCAGAATATCGGTGGAGTCGACCGCAGCCGTCCCGCCCGTGGTGTCCGCCGCAGCGGAAGAGGCATGGGCCGTCGAATCGGCAACCGCCACCAGCTTGGCCACTTCGTCGTTGGCCTGCATCATCATCGGGAAGAGGTCTTTGGCGGTATAGGTGGTCCAGAATTCGAGGCTGGCGGTACCCTGGAGCAACTTGCGCACGCGTTCCGGGTCTTTGACCCCCGGCAGCTCGACCAGGATACGCCCGGTGTTGCCGATGCGCTGGATATTTGGCTGCACCACGCCGAAGCGGTCGATACGGGTCGAGAGCACTTTGAACGAGTTCGAGATCGCGGCGTCAGCCGATTCGCGCAGCACCCGGATCACCTGTTCGTTGGTGGACTCGGGCGTGATTTTCCCCCGCAGCTCGTAAGTCCCGAAAATAGCGGCGAGCCGCCCTTCCGGGGCCACGTTGCGGTAGGCGTTGGCGAACAGCGTGATGAAGTCGTCGGTGCTGTTGCTCATCGCCTTCTTGGCGTCGGCCATGGCCTGTACGAACGCAGGGTCGGTACTGTTGTTGGAGAGTGCCTTGAGCACGTCCTCGACCGCGATCTCGAGGGTGATGTTCATCCCCCCCTGCAGGTCGAGACCGAGGTTGATCTCTTTTTCCTGACATTCGGCATAGGTGTATTTCACCAGCCCGAGGTTGTACACGACCTGCGACTTCATGGAGTCGAGGTAGGCCTGTTCAACGGCCGAGTTCCCGCCGGACGCTTTGGCGGCATCTTTGCGCACGCTCCGAGTCACGAACGAGAACGAGAGCTGGAACGCGCAGGCGATGGCCAGCATGATGGCCAGGAACTTGAGTGCGCCTTTATTCTGCATGGATTGTAAAAGTTTTTATTTTGTTTTGTTTTTTTAGTCGCCTGTCAGAAGTTGCAAATATATACTTTTTTCCCGAGACTCGCTTAAATTTCGGTTTTTAAGGTCGCGTAACGCCTTTTCGCGATGAACCCGCCTTTTCGCTCGCTATATATAAAGGTTTGGATTTTGCCGTGGCCCTATGCGTGTCTGCTCCGGCCCGGGCCGGCGGATCGCGTGTCGCCCGGAAACCAATTTGTCGCCGGCCGTATCACTGTTACGGAAAAAACAGTAACTTTGCCCTCAGCTTACAAAATAACCATCCAACCATGTCAGAATTCAAATACCAGGAGCCGTTCCCGATGGGCGAAGACACCACCGAATACCGCCTCCTGACCAAAGAGCATGTCTCCACCGTCGAGTGCGACGGCCGCAAAATCCTCAAGGTGACCCCGGAAGGGCTGAACCTGCTGGCGCGCGAAGCGTTCCGCGACGTGTCGTTCTACCTGCGCGCATCGCACTTGCAGATGCTGGCCAACATCCTCGAAGACCCGGAAGCCAGCGACAACGACAAATTCGTGGCCTACACCATGCTGGCCAACCAGGTGGTGGCCGCCGACGGCGAGCTGCCGACCTGCCAGGACACCGGCACCGCTATCGTGATCGGCAAGAAGGGCGAGAACGTCTACACCGGCGCCAATGACGCCGAGTGGCTCTCGAAGGGGGTGTACGAAACCTACCGAGACTGCAACCTGCGCTACTCACAGGTGGTGCCCTTCACCATGACCGAGGAGAAGAACAGCGCCACCAACCTGCCGGCCCAGATCGACCTCTACGCCGAGCCGGGGAACGCCTACAAGTTCCTCTTTATGACCAAGGGGGGCGGGTCGGCCAACAAGACTTTCCTCTACCAGCAGACCAAGGCGCTGCTCAACGACGAGTCGCTGACCAAGTTCATTAAGGACAAAATCAAAGACCTCGGAACTTCGGCCTGCCCGCCGTACCACCTCGCGGTGGTGATCGGGGGGACTTCGGCGGAGGCCAATCTCGCGACGGTGAAAAAGGCTTCGGCGCACTACTACGACCACCTGCCGACCAGCGGCAACGAAGGGGGACGTGCGTTCCGCGACCTGGAATGGGAAGAGAAGATCAAAAAGATTTGCCAGGAATCCGGCGTTGGGGCGCAGTTCGGGGGCAAGTACCTGGTGCACGACGTGCGGGTGATCCGCCTGCCGCGGCATGCGGCGAGCTGTCCGGTGGGGATCGGCGTGAGCTGCTCGGCTGACCGCAATATCAAGGCGAAGATTACGGAAGACGGGATTTTCCTCGAACAGCTCGAAAAGAATCCGGCCCGGTTCCTGCCGAAACAGGCTCCGGGGCTGGCTCCGGCGGTGGAGATCGACCTCGACGAGGGGATGGACGCCGTGCGGGCCAAGCTGACGCAATATCCGATCAAGACGCGCCTGAACATCAAGGGCACCTTAATCGTGGCGCGGGACATCGCCCACGCGCAGATCAAGAAGATGCTGGACGAGGGCAAACCGATGCCGGACTACTTCAAGAACCACCCGATCTACTACGCGGGGCCGGCCAAGACGCCGAACGGCATGGCTTCGGGCTCGTTCGGGCCGACGACGGCGGGACGCATGGACCCGTATGTGGACCTGTTCCAGGAGCACGGCGGTTCGCTGGTCATGGTGGCCAAGGGGAACCGCAGCAAGGCGGTGACCGATGCCTGCAAGAAGCACGGCGGTTTCTACCTCGGCTCGATCGGGGGGCCGGCGGCGGTGCTGGCCAAGAACAGCATCAAGTCGGTCGAGGTGGTGGACTTCCCGGAACTGGGGATGGAGGCCGTGCGCAAGATCTATGTAGAGGATTTCCCGGCGTTCATCATCGTGGACGACAAGGGCAACGATTTCTTCGCGGAGTTCGCGCACTAAATCTTTGGGGCACTGTTTTACCGGGCCGCTTTCCTTTATAAAGGAAAGCGGCCTTTTTGTTTGGCTTTCGGGTTGCCACCCCGGGGGGGGGCGCCTTATGTTCGAGCCTATTGCGGCTCGTTAGGGTCGCCCAGCCCGGAGGTGCCGCTCGGCACTCGATTGGGGAGTTTACTCAGCCACAAGGCGCAGGGCTGCAACCTGACGGTTTTGCCCGCGCTGGCTCCGGGGCGAAAATGCCCCCGATGCCGTGAGGCTGTAACTACTGACAGAGTCCCGGAGCAAGCTGGCACAGAGCTTCACGCTCTCGCCCTTACTGCGGCTGCGCGCTTACGCGCTCCGCCGCGTCGGAAAAATTTTCGCCCAGTTTTGTTTTATTAAGAGAATTATCTATATTTGTGGTGTAATCGTGGCGGCGATTTGGTATTGACATACTTTTAATCTCACTCGTAAACTTGGACACTTTACACATCCTGAGATTAGAAGCACTCCATGCTTGTATTTTCACATACTGGCATGGAGCCTGCTTCTTTCAGGATGGGGCTGTCCAAGGCCTACGAGAGGGAGAAGATTTGGCTCCATGCTTTTTTTATAGATCGAGGGCTCCTGCGGCGCG
>JAJBVQ010000092.1 GCA_020859745.1 Rikenellaceae bacterium | reverse complement strand
TTTCCGGCCGGGAGGTGCACATAAGTGGAGCGGGGCGCGGAATAATCCTCCACCTCCGCCGTGAGTTCGATCCGCTCGGCGTCGATCGCCCGCGTGGTGAGCCACGGCGCTTGGGAAGTGATCGTCACGGCTTTGCCGGATTTCACATAGACGGTGTCTTTCCAGGCCAGCCCCACGTTGGTTTTACTCACTTGCAGGGAGGTCTGGCCGAAACCGGCGTTCACCTCCGTGTCCGTCCACTCCTCGATGGTCGTGTTGAAAGTCAAATCGGCCTTCACGAACAGCCGCGCCACAATGATCTTGTTGGCTTTGGGCACCAGCGGCAGCTCGGCCTCTTTCTCCACATCCCCGGCGGCGGTGTGCAGCCGGAGCCACACTCTCAGCTTATGGGTCGAGGTATCAGCGGGATTGGTCGCCAGATAATCCGTTCCCACGTGCGCGGGTACGACAAAGGTCAGGGTGTCGCTGTGCTGACGGCCCGTCGCCGGGTCGGTGGAGATCGACAGCGGGGTGCGCATCGGGTCGGCACCCACCTGCGGGTTCTCCTTGTCGGGCCACAGACTGCCCGACCAGCTCAGGGCGTTGGGCACCCCGCGCAGTTCGAACAAGTGGGAGGAGTAGCCCTCCTCCACCCCCTCGACATCGGCCACGACGACCTTGATCATGGCGGCGTTCCGGGCCAGCGTGGCCGAAGCGGTCTGCTGCTGGTTTGCGCTGACTACCTGCCCGTCGATACGGGCGGTGCGGAGTTCCGGAACCCGCACTACGGAGGGTTCGGAGTTGTCCCACGCCGCGAATTCCACCATCTTCTGGGACGCCCGGTCGCTGCCGCGCACGGGATTCCGTATCCCGGCCCGCACGGCAGGGTCGGCGCTGAGCAGGAACAGATCCCAAGTCCCTTCCGGAACATTCATTGAAAGGCGGTCGGCCGAACGATCGACGTTCAGCACTTTATGGTTAAACTGCCCCTGCGCGGCACCGTCGCCGTCGAAGACATATACATCGGTGTTCGCCACCGTGGCGCGGGCGATGCCGCTCATATCGAACCGCAGGGAGTTGCCCGCATCCTCCGGCATTTCCGGAGCGGGCCCCCGCCGGCAGGCGGCGAAGACCAGCAGCGGAAGCACCGCCAGTACTATTTTTGATTGACAGATATTCATGGTCTTTCCACAAGGTTTCACAGACTAATTCCGGATCGAGAACCCGGCTTCGCGGCGATCCGCAGCGATCCCGATGGCGGGCGCCCCGGCAGGCGAGCCGACGCTGTCGATCTTCACGCCGAGCTGTTTGGTTTCAGCATCGGGGCTGTACAGCACGATCCCGCTGAGGTTGACGGCGCTCTGGCGGCCGTCGCCCCCGATTCGCAGGTTGTGCAGGTTGGTGAAGACGTAATCCTTCCCTTCCACGGCCGTGTTGTCCGCCGCGGGGCTGCATGTCAGGACGATGTCGTTTCCGGTGCAGTTGGTCAGCAGCGACCCGTCCGAGGCCCGCCGCAGGGCGATGCTGAAGAAGCCCGAAACGACGTTGTTGTTGCGCCGTCCGTGGTCGCCCAGCGAACTGACGGTCATCACGGCGGGCTGGTCGGCGATATGGCCGGTGCAGCTGAGCAGCGAGCCGTCGAACGAGACGTTCGAGGTGCTCAGGGCGTGGATCTTGTCGAAGTCGATCACCACCGACTTGGGCAGCTCGTAGCGCGTGTCGCTCAAGGTACGGACGTTGAACTCCGCCGAGGACTGGCCGTTCGGGATTAGTACGCGCGGCGTGCGGCCCATGTCGAAATCCAGCGCATCTGCCGTCCCTTCGCCGTACTTGCCGTCCACGACGATCACCGATCCGGTGGCGTTGGTCAGCGGCACGCCGTTGGTCTTGAACAGGCCCAACCGGTAGACCACGTCTTTCTCGTTCTCGATACCGTCCTGTACGCCGACAGTCTTGACCACGGCCAGCTGGTCTTCGATCACCCCTTTGCCGACAGATTTAATCAGGTAACTCTGTTCCGCGTCCGAAAGCACCAGCGAGAACTCCTTGCTCCCCTCCACAAAATCGTTGGCCTTGACCGGCACTTCGACATACTGGTTGATGAGGTAACGGTTGGCATTGTCGTTGGCCGGGATGAACGAGAGGGTACCCGAAACGGGGCTGAAATTCAGCTCCTCTTTGGCCGACGCGGCGCGCGTGCCGTATTTGACGCTCACGGGCACCGGCGAGCCCTCCGGGGTCGTCGCGTAGCCCGACAGGGTTACGGTGAACAGGGCCGTCACGTAGCCGTCCACCGGCTTGCTGATCTTCACGTCCGAGACATAGACACCGTGCCCGGCTTTCACCAGCCGGTTTTCCATCCCCTGGAACAGCACCTCCCCGGTGGGGGTCAGGTGCGCCGAAGCGAAGGCGGCGGGTTTGTTACCGGCCACGAAACGGTCCGAAAGCCGCTCGCCGAAAGGGGAATAGATACAGATGCGGCCTTCGCCGGACGAGACGAGCAGCACTTCGTTGCTGTTGTTGATCTTCACACGGTCGAAACAGCCGTCCAGCGGCTTTTCGAACTCCGGCTTACCCGCCGCGGCGATACGCACGAACGAGCCGAAGCCGCTTCCCTCGTCGAATGAGGTTACCACCGCCTCGCCGCTTTCGCGGTTCATCCCCGCACCGCTCACGATGCCGGCGAAAGTCCCCTGGCAAAGCGTTGTCCCGTCGTTACGCAGCATGGCGTAGTAGCCGCGCCCGCCCCCGCTTCCGCCGACCAGCACCTGGCCCGTGCGCGAAACGAACAGGTGGTTCAACGTGGCCCCTTGTGCTGCGGGAACGATATTCTTGGCGAAGACAATATCGCCCTCCGGTCGCAGTTTGTAGAGCGTTCCCCCGGCCGGAGAACCGGCGGCCACGAAGAGCGAACCGTCGGCGGCGGCCGTCAGTCGGGTCACGCGCGAGCCGGCCGCCGGAAGCCGGACGGCGTAAAAGGGCTTGCCGCGGTCGTCGAGGCGCACCACGGTAGCGTCGCCCTCGCCGTCCGCTGCCGAAAAGGCGGCGAAAACGTATTCCGTAGCGCTGCCCAGCACGTCGAACACCGAACATTCGGCTCCCGAGGACGGCGTATATTTATACTGGATGCGTCCGTCGGGCGCGGTTTTGAGGATCATCCCGGCCCGGCCTCCGTCCGTTTTAGCTTCGTAGCCGCCCAGCAGCAGTCCGCCGCCGGTCAGCACGCGCCCGTTGAGCAGGGCGCTACCCGCGCCGCCCGCATAGACATTGCCCAAAGCCTTGCCCGTACGGTCGATAATCGTGGCACAGCCGGTCACAGCGGCATTCCGGCGTGACTTGTCGGCAACCTGCCGCGCCTGCCCGATCACCAGCACTCGTCCGTCGCCGGCCGGTACCACGCTGTTGACCTGCGTAAAATTCTCCATCGGGCGTGAAAGCACGGCATTGCCCGTGCGATCGAGCCAGACGATCGCCGGGCGGCCGTTCTCCGTCCCGGCCATCACCACCTCGTCCCCGCCCACCGGACACACCAGCCCGAAACGGCTCTCCTCCCCGTAACGCTTGTCGAATACCACCGGCATGTACTGCGCCGCGGCCTGTTCGACGGCCGCGCCGCCCGACAGCAGCAGGAACAGCAGGAGGCCATATATTTTTATCCTTTTCATATCAGTTCTCGGTTTTATTGATTAGCAGTTCGGTTGTAGATTTCGACCCGGCGCGCGCGGCGGTTAAGGCGAATGCGCTCTTCCCTGCCGAGGATCGAAGCGTCGTCGCGGTCGATCCAGCGAAGGGCCTGCTCCATCTCCCGGCGCGTAAGGCGCACCTTGCCCCGCCCCTCGGCGGTGCAGGGAAGCCCCATGCGGGCTTCGAGGTAAGCCGCCACCGCCTTTGCCCGGCGGGACGAAAGCTCGTCGTTGTACGACTCGCCGCCGATTTCATCGGCGTAACCCACCAGATCGAACCCGTCGGGCAAATAGGGCAGGCCGTTCGTCAAACCGTCGAGTGTCCTTCGCGAATCGGCATCGAGCTTATCGTCGTCGAAGTCGAAATAGACCACGGCCAGCAGCTCGCGCGAGGGCCGCACGTATTCGGGCAGCGGCACGCGCCACGGTTCGCTGTTGCGCTGCTCGACGAGTCCGTCGAGGGCCAGCGCGCCACCCGTGACCGCCTTGGCTTCGGAGAGGCCGAAGAAGGGGGCGCCATCAGTCAGCTGCGAGCGGTCGAAACGGTAAGCGTATATATCGTCCCCGGTGCGCCTGTCGCGGTCGGAAGCGAAGAAGCCGGACTGCGGATCGGTCGGCAGCAGGTAATAGTCGTTGTATTGCGAATTGACGGGCCACGGGAAGTGGGTCACGCTGCCCGGCACGATGCCTTCGGCATCGAACCCGGCGACGAACAGGTCATAGCCGCCGAAGCCGGGCAACCCGTTGGAGGCGAAGACCAGCCGGCCGTTACCCGTGGCCACGGGGTATATCTCATCCCCCTCGGTGTTGACCGCAGGCCCGAGGTTCACCGGCTCGCTCCAGCGGTGTTCCTGCTCGTCCCAGCGCGAGACATAGAGGTCGAAGCCGCCGTAACCGCCCGGCATGTCGGAGGCGAAAAGCAGCGTCCGGTCGTCATCGCACAGGAATGGGTGGGCGTACGATACGCTGTCGGCCTGCGGGAACGCGGGCTTGTAGGCAGTCCAGCCGTTGCGCCGGGCGTCGTACTCCGACACCAGCAAATGAGTGGCGAAGGGTTTCAGCCTCCCGTCCACCATCCGGATCTGCTCCTTGTCGGTGTAGACGACGGTGGTGGCGATCATCAGGCTGGCATCGGCGGCTACGGCTACCGGGCCGTCCATCAGGGCCAGCGGGATCGACGGAAAAAATTGCCGTCCGTGCCCCCGGCGGCCCTGCGTCGGCAGAGGCTCGGCGGTCTCCACGCGCGGATTGAACGTGTAATAGTGGGTGCGGTGGAAAAAGAGCTTATGGGGGTCGTTGAACGCGCTCCGGCTCATAGCGTAGAAGAGCTGGTCGCGGAAGCGGCCGACCCAGTACTCGGCGAAGGGCGAGTCGAAAAGCATCCGCCGCACTTCGTAGCCCGACTCGGTTTCGGCCTCGTGGCGCATGGCCAGGGCGTCGAGCAGATTCCCGTAGCGCTGGTTGCGGCTGTAACGGTCGCGGTAGGCGTATTCGAGACAGACGGCTTCGGCCTCCCCGGTGCGCCCGGCGAACCGCAGGGCGTCGATGTAGTCGCAGACGTCGGCCACGGCCAGTATCGTTTCATCCAGCTCCATCGTGCGGGCGAAGTGGGCGGCGGCCTGCGGGTAATCACGCAGCATAAAGTGCAGCCGCGCAGCCTTGAGGTGCAGTTCCGCTTTGACCGCCGGCACGGGCGCGTCGGCGATCGCCTCGTCATAGAGGACCATCGCCCGCCCGAACCGTTGGGCAATGAAATGGCGGTCGGCCCTGCGCTCCTCCCGCTGCGCCTTTCGCAGGCCGGGAACGCGGGCCGCGGGGGCCAACATCCCGACGGCCACGGCGGCCAGCAACAGGAGGGTGTATCGTATTTTCTTTCGGTCGGTCATAGTTTCCCCCTACTTGAAGATGTTGTAAACCAGATGGACCCCGAACTTGGTGGGGCCGATCCACGCTTTGGTGATCTTGCGCTCCAGCGGGAAGTTCCGGTACTCGCCGCCGAGGTAGTACTTGTCGTACTGGAGGTGAGCGTAGCCCACGCCGAGGTTCACGTCCATGCGCAGCCTTTTGGACAGGAAGAACTTATAGCCGAGCGAAACGCCGCCCGAAACGCCCCATCCGTCGCGGCGGTAACTGTGCTCCCGGTCTTTGCGGTAGAAGCCGACGTTGAAATTGCCGTACATGGCATACGGGCCGATGTAGAAACCGTCCCAGAGGTTGTTGGTATAATAGTATCTGGGGCGGATGTAGTAGCGCAGGTCGACGCTACCGACCCACACGCGGAATACCTCTTCGTGCTTTTTGAACATGTAGGGCATCCACGTCACGTCGCCGTTGAGGGTGAACTGCCGCCCGAGCGAGAATTCGGCGCCGATGTTGGGCGATCCGGTCAGCCACAGCGGCAGGTTGGTTTTGACGGCCTGCGCGCGGGCGCTGCCCGAACCTATCAGCAGCAAGGCAAAGCATCCGGTCAAACACCGTATAAAATGTTTCATATTCGTTGTCGTTACCTGTGAGTTTTATTGAATGTCGGTGTCGCCGCTTTCGATGTCTTCGTCCCAGCCGACCAGGGCGGTACGGATAACGGTGTATCCGTCCACCTCGACGATCAGCCGCTGGCCCGGCCCCAGCCGGAGCGGCTCCCCGGTGGCCTTGTCACGCAGTTCGACAGGCATCTCGGCCCGGAACTCGCCGCCGCTGCCGAGGAAACGGAACCGGAGGTCCATCGGCACGCCCTCCAGCGAGGGAAAATAGACGTGCTCCACTTCGAAATCTTGAGACTGCGGCGCTAAAGGATCTACGCTCAACATACAGTCCGTCTCGGTATTGCGCGCGGTCACCGTATCGGCGGCAAGGGGCTGCCGGGTGGCGATCTGTGAAGCGCAGAGGCGGCTTCGGGCGATCCCGGCGACCGGATGCGGGAAATTCCTGAACCGCACGGTCACGCGCCCCACATACCTTTCCAGTACGGCCGTGTCGATGGTCAGCCCGTAGAACGTAACGTCCGGGGCGAGTTTCTCCCAGAACACGTCCGAGGGTTGCGAATGGGCTTCGGGCTCTTCGGCCTCTTCGAGCCGTATCTGCCGGAAGCAGGCGGATGCGAGGCTGCCCGGCGAGTCGAACTCCACGCCTGCGGTATTGACGTAGCAATAGACCGTGTAGCGTCCCGGAGGAAGCCGGAAGGCGAACAGCCCGGAGGCAATGCGCGTGTCGTCGTCGAACGGTGCCCCGGCATAACGCTCCCCGGCCAGGGCGCCCGACTGGTCGTAGACCAGCACGCGGCAATCGCTAACACTCTTGTCCAGCACTTCGGGCACGAAGAGCTGGTAGTTGGTCTGGTCTTCGAAATAGTCGTGCGTGCACGACCATCCGCCCAGAGCCAGCAACACGGCGCAACAGCCCATCAAGAAAGTTCTGTTTCTCATTTTCGGTATTCTTATGCCGACGGCCCCGCTGCGGCGTTGCGGCAGCAAAGCCCCGGCGATCCTGCAACAGGCGGCGACGAGGAAATATACCTCCACGCAAAAGACGCCTGTCAGAAGCATATCCCTCATCGCTCGGCCCGCACCGGGTCAGGCCCGGATTAAAGTTCGATGTCGGTTCGTTCGATATTGGAGTTCCAGGCTGCCGGGGCGCTCACCTCGACGGCCAGGCCGCCCTCCTGGGTCGGGGCCGGCGGAGGGGTCACCGTACCGCCCGAACGGAGCGAGAGGTTCACTTCGCGGATGATGTTCGGCACAAACGCTTCGCGGATCAGGCCCGACCAATAGACCACCTGGCCACCGACAGCCGAAACGGTCGTCCCGTCGGCCAGCACATGGCCCTGCGGGGCATGGGCGCTCACGACGATAAAATACTGACGATTGGCAGCGGCCTGCACGTTCGGCGAGGTGTTGGTACGGCCCGCGTCGTTCGGGAAGACCACCACGTCGCGCCACAGGGTGTAGTCGGCGTCGACAATGGAGCCGGGGCCGTATCCCGTCGCCGGGTTCGCGGTGTTGAAGGTGTTCAGGCCCGAAGCGGCCACGAGGATATTGTTGTCGGTCGAGGCGGCATCCACACCGCCGGCGCTGCCCTGCCCGATCTTCATGCCGTCGGGGAGGCGGTGGATCAGGATGGATGCGTCGGCATGGGCGAACACCAGGTCGGTGTTGTCGGCATCGGTCTGGTCGTTGGTTTTCACGCGCACCCTCATCAGGGCCACTTCACGCCTGAGCGAAACGGGGCTCGACGAGAGGTCGGTGGTAGCCCCGGTGGCAACGGTCACGCCCGAAGCATAACCGGTGAATATCTCGGCTGGTTCGGCGAATGCGCTTTTCCCCGCATAGTCGGCCGACACGAAGGCCGGGAAAGCCGAAGGCTTGTGGGCGACGACCAGCTGCGAATTGACCGATTTGCTGCGGACGTTGAATTTGGTCCAGGCCGCCGGAGTCGCGCCGCCGTCCAGATAGGTAGTGACATTGTCGGTCGTGCTCTTCACGTTGGCGACCAGCGCCGCCGTGTAGGTACCCGCAGGAATGTCGGTCCAGGTGTAGGTCGTGGCTCCGGCCGCAGGGGTGATGACATCGGAATATTTCACAATGCCCGAAGCGTCGTACAGGAACAGCTGCACCTGTTTGATATTGGCCCACGAAGTGACGGGAATGGCGGTCGACAGGGCCGCGGCTTTCGAAGCGGCGGCTTCCTCGAATACGATCTTGGTAGTCAGGGTGCCGCCACCGGTAATCTCTTGTTCTCCGTCGGGACGGTTGTCCTTGCTGCAGGACACTACTGCACCGGCTACCACGGCAGCCAACATACTGAGTAAACTTTTCTTCATCATCTTTCTTTGGTATTTTGGTTTACACTCGCGCTATTTTCCGAATCTCTTTCCCGGAAAGAGATTCAAGACTGATGAATGCTCACGATCAGCATATTGCAAGACATTATGTTTCAGTTACCGCCTATCGGTTGCCGTCCGGGGCGTTCTCTTCGGGATTTCGGGCCGGAACGGGGCCTGACAGGCGGCCGGTACTGAAACGTTTGCTGAAACAGAATAGCTAAACCGAATACCGAGATGATGAAAATGCTGAACGACCTCCTCTACCTGGAGGAACACCTCTCCTGCAACCACTATGTGTCGGACTATCGCTGCCATTTCAGGTACCACGAGACCGACAGGGACGTCCGTGTGGAGCAGAAACGTTTGGAATACAACCAGCTGGTATTCCTGAGTGCGGGACAGGCGCGGGTCGTATGCAGCGAATTCGGGGAGCGGCTTTTCAACGGCGGCGAGATCGCTTTCCTGCCCCGCCACGCCGATGTTTCGGCCCGCATACGCCGCCACAGCCGGCTGACGGTCTGCACGTTCGACCTCGTAAAAAACCCTTGCGACAAGTTGTTGCTGGAATCCTGCGAGGCTCTCAGTCCCGTGAAGGAGCATCCGTCGGCACCCGTGCCGATCCGCCCCCAAATGGCGCGGTTCCTCGATCTGCTCGACTACTATCTGCGCAACGGCATCAACTGCGAACACCTGCACGAGATCAAGCAAAAGGAGATGTTTTTGATATTCAAATGGTTCTACCCCAAAGAGGAGTTGGCGCGGCTGTTCCGGCCGATGGCCGGCAAATCGACGGGCTTCAAGGCCGGCATTTTGGAGAATTACGAAAAGGCGGGTAATGTGGACGCCCTGGCGCGCTTGTCGGGAATGAGCCGCAGCAATTTCGACGTGCGGTTCAAAGAGGAGTTCGGCCTGCCGCCGGGACAGTGGATGCTGAAACAAAAAGCGGCGCACATCCTCCACGCGATGGCGTTCCCGGACACGACTTTCGGTGACGTAATCGACCGCTTCGGCTTCAACTCGCCGAGCCAATTTACCCGCTTCTGCCGCCGGCAGTTCGGTCGCACGCCGACCGAAATATTAGCGGGAATGAGGGCTGAAAAACAGCCGTTCGTGAAAAATGAAAATAAATAAGGGAAAAAAGAGAACCGGCAAAACAGGAAATACACCTACCTTTGTCCCTGTAAAAAACAGTTCCCCGAAATTATTCCGGGGAAGCGAATCTCTTTCCGGGAAAGAGATATTATAAGACAAATATATAGTTTTTAACCGAAAAAACTTTATGCCAACGGATTTCAGAGCCGGCTCACCTCTTCATTGACCCGGTCGATCACCGAGTGGTCGAAAGATTTGAGGTAGATCCGGGTCGTTTTCTCGGTCGTGTGTCCCAGCCCTTCGCTGATTACGGAAACGGGGGTTCCCAACTCCTTGGCCGCCGTCGCCCACGAATGGCGCGCCACGTAGGTAGTCAGCGGAATGGTGATACGGAGCATCTGCACGATCTTCTTCAGCCTGCGGTTGATAAAGCCCAGGGCCGAGCGGTAATGGCCGTAGCTCTCGCCCTGCTCCCCTTCTGCGGCGGCCAGCAGCGGAAAAATATACTCCCCTTCGCCGGCATACCGGCCGATCAGTTCCCGCAGCGGCTCGGTGACCGTGACCTGGAGATATTGCTTGGTTTTGCTGCGGTAATACGCGATCACCCCGTCGGTAATATTCCGTTTTCGGAGGTGGGCGATATCCACGAACGACATGCCGCGGGTATAGTAGCTGAAAAGGAATATGTCGCGGGCGAGCGCCAGGTCGGGAGAATCGCTCAGATCCAACCGGGCTATGCGCCTGAGGTTGTCGCGCGACAAAGCCCGCTTGACGGTTTTGCCGATGCGGATCGGTACGGCACGGAACGGATTGGAATGCCCGACGTCCACCCCGTCGGCCGCCGCCCGGTTATACAGCGACCGGAAATTGCGCAGGTAAAAGCAGACGGTATTGGCGCTGACGCCCCGGGTATAGAGGAATTGCTGGTAGGAACGGACGAATTGCCCGTCTATCTCCCCGAAACGGAGGTCGGCGCCGTCCGTAAATTCGCCGAGCGACCGCACTGTGCTTCGGTAGGCGGCGGCAGTCCCGTGGCGGCCGCCTTGTTCCAGGGCTGCAATCTGGCGGCCGGCATAGGTGAACAGGTAATTCCCGTCTTGCAGGCAACGGTAGTTTTGCATGAAGTCGTCGGCCGTGAAGCCGGGACAGGTCGCCTCCATCCGCTCCAGCAGTTCGGCGATCTCCCGCCTTTTCTCTTTCAGGGCGGCATTGATCTCTTTCGCTTCCCGGCGGGAACAGCTCCCGGACGGCACGCTCCGCACAACGGATAACGAGTCGTCGAACTCCTCCTCGAACAATTTGTAAGGCGTATAGATCAGTTTTTTCCGCCGGCGGTGGATGAACTGGAAAACAAGGGGATAACGGTCGTCGTGCAGGGCGCGGCTTTTGTTGAGCATTAATTTTACGGACGCCATAAATTTTTGGATAGCTGAATTACGGCTATCCAACGAAGAACCGATCGTTTTGGGTATCTGCATGACAAGAAAAAATAAAAACCGACCGTAAAATAATAAAACATGACAAAAAAAAGGCCGGAATCCATGAAAGGATTCCGGCCCGTATTCCTGATCCGGCAGTCCGGGAACTACCTGAAATTAGCGTAGATAGTCGCCTCGGTATCGGCCGGGTTTTTGAATGTGAAAGTCACCAAGCTGTGTGAATCGTCCGACAGGACCAGGTCGCCGTCCGGACAGTTCCATGAACCGAAGCCGTCGGTCACGTTCTCCATGATACATCCGGCTACGAAGGAGATCGAATCGCCGATTTCGGCAGTGAATACCAACCCGTTGCCGGTCACTTGGGCCGACTGCTCTTCGCCCAGGGTATCCACGGGGGCGATCGTCAGCGTGGCGTTCAGCCCCGGACGATAGGTGGAGACCATGACATTGACTTTGCGGTTGATCGCTTTTTCCATAGCATTGATAGTTTTCATGATAAATAATTGTCCTGTTCCTTTCGGGAGAGATCCCGTCCGGATACTCCACAAAAATAGACTCCGGATGGCGTCTTGCCAACCGGAGTGCCCAGGCATTACACAAAAATTGTTATAATCGACGCATCAGGACGATCATGTCCGTGCACAAGCTCCCGTCCCCGTCGATCACGGGGCCGGGGTAGTTGTCGGCAAAGAAGCCGCGAATGGTACGGAAATAACGGAAGCCGCAACGTTCGTAAAATCCCACGCCGCCGTCGCTGGTCCCCACTGTCAACACAGGGAACATTCCTTTATAATGACCGCACAGGTCATCCAGCATTCGCCGCCCCCATCCCTGTCCCTGCCGGTGCGGGACGACCGCGAGGTTTTTCACCTCGCCGGGGCCGTCCACCACCGCCTCGCCGACCACGTTCCCGACTTCGTCCCGCCAAACGAACATCTCCCCGCCGGGCAGGTACCGCCCGACCATCTCTTCCGACGGATCGGCCAGCAGGAGCAGTTCGCGGAATGCCCACTTCGCCTGGAGTGCAGCGATTGGCTCTATAATAGAGGTATGGTCGTCAGGCTTCATCCTCGAAAAAGAGCTGGTAAAAGTGCATACCGGTCTCCTCGTCGAATCCTTTGCGGATGAATTGCCGGTTACCGTGCACGTAAATATGGAAATTCTTGTCCAGTTTGATGACGCTCTTAATGCCCCTCGCCTGCCTTTTGACCGCCGGGGCCGAGATGTCGAACTGGTCGGCGATCTCCATGTCGCGCTGCTTCTCGTAGTCCTCTTTGTAGCTTTTGAAGCTGTCGATCACTTCGGGCTGCTGCATCACTTCGGTGGCGAATTCGGCCATGTCGAATGTCTCTTTCTCTTTGAAAAACGCGACCGATTTGTTGAGCATATCGGCTTGGTCGGCTTTCGACACTTCGTATTCCTGCGGCAGCTGTTTCGTGACAAAGCTCTTGCAAAGGGCGAGCGTCGCCGCAGTCTGGTAATAATCGTCCTGCCGCTGGCGGATATGCAGGAATTCGTCCATCCAATACCGGGCCTCGGTGCGGTTGGTGTTGTCCACCGCGGCCACCAAGTAGCCGTTTTCGCGCTCGGTATTGAAAATCAAACATCCTTTATCGAGCTTATTAATGTTGATCCCTTTTTCGCTTTCGATTTCGAAACCTCCGCCCTGCGGCCACACGCGCAGGAAGGTATCCTTGTTCTCGGACTTGAACAGCCCGACGGCATCGACGGTTTCGCCGTCGACGATGCACCCTTTGAAGTAGGCCACGTAGAATTCGCCGCCCTTGATCTTGGGATGTGTGCTCTGCTCGTACAGGTGCCGGGCCAGCGCCACGGATTGCTCGTAAAAAACATCATCGGCCTGATCCGGATCGGCGTCGAATATCTTGGAAACGTAGGCGAACACTTCGTTCAGGGCGATGTCACTGTCATGGTAGAGGTGATAGTATTCGGCCCCGGCAACCGAACCTTCTTTGGCGAACGGGTTGGTGAAATAGGCGGCCAGCAGCTCCCGCACACGGTCGCTGACGTCGAGCAGGGCTTCGGATATGCGTATCCCGTCGTCGTTAAGCTTATTCCCTACGTGATGCAGGGCGATCTGTTCCAATGTCGCCTCTTCGCAGTATATCATGAATTTATTGTATTAATCGTTCGTTTTTATCTCTACTCGTTGGAGGTTACTGTTCTTTCTTTGAAAAGAAAGAACCAAAGAGTCGACGCAGCAACCGAGCGCCATCAACCGACGCTCGAAGCCGGAATAGAGGCCGCTTGCGGACTATACCCGGCAAGGAGGAGGAAGACCGAAGGTCAACCTTGCTTGAATGGCCGAGGCACCAGAAGGAAGGCGAAGCCAAACTTTCGAGCAGACTGCCGAGGAACTCAGTCTGCCGAACGCCTTATGTTTGGCGCAACGGTCGGGGCCGGAGCCAGCGAGGGCAAAACCGTAGGTTGCAGCCCTCCGCCCGGGGTGGCTCCGGCCTGCGCGGCTCGCGATGCTTGCCGCCGAAACGGGTAGTTACAGCCCGGAAGCCCAACGGGCCCGCTTTTTTCAATAAGCGGCAGTTCCCTGCGGGTAGTGACAAAAACGAACGGTTTATAGTTATAAATCGAAAACCGTGAGCATTGCGGCATGGTCCGACGGGAACCGCACCCCGTGCGTGTCGATCATCCGCGACTCGCGAGGCTTCACCCCCGGCCCCTTGTAGAAAATGAAGTCGATGCGGTAATAGAAACCATTCTCCTCCGGCGTGTAGGCCGGCGACCACGTCTTGCACGGATGCGTCTTCGGATCCGGGTAGAGCTTGCGGTACGAATCCGTGAACCCCGCCCGCTCCATCAGTTGGCTCGTCGGCCACGGCACCACATAGCCCTCGTGCTCATCCCGCGTCGACTCGATCCAGTCCAGGTGCGAGTCGATGTTGAAATCACCGGACACGAAAGTCGGCACGCTGCCGCCGATAAAACCCGCATCATCCGCCTCCTTCAGTATCTGCTCCAACTCCGCCGCCCGCGTAGTCCACTCCCCCGCCACGATCGAGTCCACGCTCACCTTGTCCAGCAGCTGTTGCCGCGTGTCCGGCAGGTAGTGCAGCCAAAGATTGATGTAATTGACCGTCTGCGTCTTGCTGACCTGTATTTTGGCCGCCGAACAGTTGAAAGGCCGGAAGAAATCCGCCGTCTCCACGATCGGGAACCGGCTCAGAATCGAAAGGTTCGAGCTGTGCAGGTAGAGGCAGTAGCCCAACTCGTCCGCGATCTTCGGCCCCGAGCCATAAGTCTCGATCAGCCCCACCACTTCGGCTCCCGAATCCCGGATAATGTCCGCCACCCGTTTCGGACCCGCTTCGGAACCCGTCTCGTTGCCGCCATGCCAGATATTGAAACCCATCAGCCGCAGGTTGTCCCGCCGCTCCGGCAGCTGCTCCAGCCGCGCCCGCGTATAATAGGAGGCGTAGAGCCGGAACACCGTTTCCGGCGTCAGCTGCGTGTCGTAGAGGGCGAACTCGTCGATCTGTCCGTTGAAAGCGTTCCACTCCGTCCCGTCCCCGCCTCCGATCCGTATCTTTCCAGCGCCGCTTAGGCCGCCCAATTCACGCAGGTTGTAGATCGCCACATTCTTCCCGTCGTAGTAGAACCGCGCCTTGCCCCGATTCCCGTCGTAAGTGACCGCCAACAGGTGCCACCGCCCATCGTTAATCGGCTGCCGCGCGGCGGTCGGCTCATACCACAGGCTGTTGCCGGCATTGTCCGTGAAACCGGCGTACCACGAGCCGTTCGCCGCCGCCCCGATGGTGAAACCTCCGGCCTTGGCCGCCTTATCCGCATTGGTCGCAATCACGGTTCCCGAACCGCCCTGAACCTGCCCTTTCGGTGTCCGCACCCAGACGGCGACGCTGTAGTACTTCCGGCCCTTGACCATGAATGCCAGCGAGTCCAGTTCCAGCGGCACCCGGCAGGCCGCCGCCGCGGTCAGGTCCAGCGCTTCGCCCTGCACGCCGTCGGCCACGAGCGTGTATCTATCCAGCGGTATGGCGCCGTTCTTCTGCGCGGCAGCGTCGAAACCGACGGTGCGCACCTGTCCCCAGGCCAGCGCCGGCAGGGAGAGGAGCATCAGGAAAAAGGTCTTTTTCATAGGGTCTGTTTTACGGATATGAATGAAAAAGGGCGGAAACCCTCCACCCCTTTATATTAAACGTCTTGCATGCGCACGCCGGGCTACAATGCCCCTGCGCCCGGATCGGCCAGCGCCGTGGAATCCTGCACCGGAGCCATCGCGGCGTTGATCATCTCCATGTCGATGTCGCCTTTGCCGGTGTTGACGAAGCCGTAGATCATGATGGCGATCACCACCAAAGCCGCGACAATGGCCACGATCAGCCAGACGTCGGTCTTGGTCTTTTGCGGCCTGCGGCGCGGCGGCCCCGGCCTGCGACCGGGCTGTCCCGGTTTGCCGTTCGGCCCGACCGGCACTCCCGGCCCCCGTCCTCCGCCATTCGGACCGGGCATAGGTGCCCGCATCGGCTGTTGCGGCGGTTGGTTCATATCCTGCGGCCCGCGCGGCGGCATTCCGCCGCCCCCCATCCCCGGTTGCGGCTGACGCTGCGACGGAGGAATCGGCGGTTGTCTTTGCGATATCGGGGCCTGCCCCGGCATGGGCGGCCGCATAGGCTGTTGCTGCACCGGCATCTGTCCCGGCATCGGCGGCCGCTGCGGTTGCTGTTGCGGTTGCGGAATCTGCTGTGTGCGGGGAAAAGCCTGCTGCCCCGGCATCACCGGCCGCTGAGGGTACCCCGGCACCGGCGGTTGCTGGGCCATGCCCGGATAACTCCCCGCCGGCTGCTGCGGCATCTGCTGCACCGGAGGCACCGCGGTCGGTTGCGCCTGCGGCTGTCCCTGCACCTGTATTGACTGCGGCCTGGTCATGCCCGGCAACGGTTGCCCCGGCTGTACAGGTTGCACCCGCACGGGTTCCGGTTCCGGCACCGCCTCGGTCTCGACCGGCTCCGGTTCCGGAGCCTCACCCTCTTTGAGGGTGACCGTGCCGTTGGCGTCCGCCGCCAGCATCCCCACCCCCTCGATATAATAACGGCCCGACGATGCGAGCGACTGCCTCAGGTAAATGACGAATTCGGCGACCATGGCCCGCGCATCCTCGGTCTCGACGCCGTATTCGCGCACGATGGCATCCGTCACCATTCCGTCGTCCTTGCGCAGGAACGGACTGAATACCAGCTCCTCACCCTCCGGCGTCTCTTTTTTCAGGAAGGCGCCGAAGTCCGGGATCACCACCCGCCGGTGCTGCGCGATGAGTTGTTTCAGTAAGTTGTTATCCATGGACAATACCTCTATTTTGACCCAAGATTACAAAAAAAAAATCAAACCGCCAATTTCTGACACCATTTTCGGCCCCGCCGGAGCACGATCCCGGCCGTTTATTCCGCGTTTTTTCTTTCCTAACGGAACCGGCCGTCGGCACGAGCCTGCACGGCCCCGTTTTTGCAGTTCTGCCGACCGCGACTTCGGCCACAGCGGGCCGGGCCGGATCGAAAACCCGCCAGCCCCACTGCAAGAGGGGGCGATCCGTGTAAAATTATGGCCGGGAATGATGGCGGAACCGAAAAATGATTGCATATTTGCACCACATTTTTCGCACCCTGCGGGATCCGGCTCGGACGGATCGCCCCGAAAAGGCCGAAGTAGCGCAGTTACTTAACCCGATAACCGTCCAATCCGACGCAGATGAAAAACAAATACATCGACCTGATCGAGCAGACTTTCGAGTTCCCGCAGGACGAATTCACCGTGGTCGACAGCAACCTGAACTTCCACGACGTGCCGCTGATGGATATCATCAAGCAGTACGGCACCCCGCTCAAGATCACCTACCTACCCAAGATCAGCGCCCAGATACAGAAGGCCAAGAAGATCTTCAACGTGGCCATGGCCAAGGTCGATTACAAGGGCACCTACAACTACTGCTACTGCACCAAAAGCTCGCACTTCTCGTTCGTGCTGGAGGAGGCGCTCAAGAACAAGATCAACCTCGAAACCTCGTCGGCTTACGACATCCACATCATCAACGCCCTGTACGACGGCGGGATGCTGGACAAGGACACCTTCATCGTCTGCAACGGCTACAAGCGGCCGCAGTACGTGGAGAATATCGCCGGACTGATTAACAATGGGTTCATCAACACCATCCCGGTGATCGACAACAAGGAGGAGCACGAGTTGCTGGACGCGGCGATCGAAAAGCCGTGTTCGGTAGGCATCCGTATCGCGTCGGAGGAGGAACCGAAGTTCGACTTCTACACTTCGCGGCTGGGTATCCGCTACCGCGACATCAAGAGCTACTACCTCGAAAAGATCAAGCCCAACAAGAAGTTCCGGCTCAAGATGCTGCACTTTTTCATCAACACGGGCATCCGCGACACGGCGTACTACTGGAACGAGCTGTCGAAATGTCTGGCGGTCTACTGCGAGCTGAAAAAGGTCTGCCCGGAGCTGGACTCGCTCAACATCGGGGGGGGCTTCCCGATCAAGAATTCGCTGGCTTTCGACTACGACTACGAGTACATGGCCGAGGAGATCGTGGCCCAGATCAAGAACTACTGCAACGTCAACGACATCGAGGAGCCGAATATATTCACCGAGTTCGGATCGTTCACCGTGGGCGAAAGCGGCGCGACCCTTTACTCGATCATCAACCAGAAGCAGCAGAACGACCGCGAACTGTGGTACATGATCGACAGCTCGTTCATGACCACCCTGCCGGACACCTGGGGCATCAACCAGCGGTACATGATGCTGCCGATCAACAACTGGGACAAGGAGTACCAGCGGGTGTTCCTCGGCGGCCTGACGTGCGACAGCGAGGACTATTACAACGCGGAGGCGCACCAGAATGCGATCTTCCTGCCGAAGTTGTGCCCGGGCGACACGCAGTATATCGGTTTCTTCCACACGGGGGCCTACCAGGAGTCGCTGGGGGGCTACGGGGGCATTCAACACTGCCTGATCCCGGCGCCGAAGCACATCATCATCGACCGGGACAAGGACGACAACGAGTACTACACGCGGCTGTTCGCCAAGGAGCAGAGCTACCGCGCGATGATGCGGATACTTGGGTATTGATTTTTATTTGCATCAATAAAGATTTTTATTATTTTTGCATTGCGATCCTCTCTTATCGGGGATTTTTGATTGACATAATTTCTAACCTCTTTTGTAAATCTGGCCGATTTACTTTCACACAGGGGTTGGAAGTTGGATTCCATGCTTGTATATTTACTACTTGCATGGAGCCAACTTCTTTCTGTGTGAGGGCCCGGCCAGAGCCTGCAAAAGGGAGAAGATTTGGCTCCATGCTTTTTTTATAGATCGAGGGCTCCTGCGGCGCGGTTTCCGCCTTTTAGGGGTGGAGGCGGTTCCGCTAAAAAAGAACGGTCATCCGCAGGCCGGGGTTTGGGCGCACCCTTCGGGTGTTTTGTTGGCCTGCCGGCAGAGACCTGTCACGGATTATTTGCATGCACGGGGCTAAAGAATGGCCCCGTGCTTTGTTGTTTGCCGCGGAGCGGAATGACAGAACCCCTGCCTCAGGGCAGCTCGCCGCAACATTCCGCTGTCGCGCGATCCGACAACTACCGGCAAACAACGATCCAGGCCTCGCGGGGCCTTTTTTCATTATCTTTTTCAGCCTGTTTCGGTGGACAGCGCCTGCGTGGGACTTGTCCCGCGCGCGGGGAGGCGCGGGCCACCGCTGACGCGGGGACTTCTTTCATTATCCCGTTGAAC
>JAJBVQ010000050.1 GCA_020859745.1 Rikenellaceae bacterium | reverse complement strand
GCGCGGCCGTTGGCCGTTTTATCGGCCTGCCGACCGAGATATACGCCGCCTTATTGCGGGCCTCCGCAGGGGGAGGCTTCGGCCCGCACGACCCTGACGGGTCGCCGGCGAGCGAGAAAAGGTTCCGCGCCAGCGGCGGCCTCAGCGCCGGGCAGCGTAGCTGCCGGGGGGACGGCGCGAGGCCGAGCGAGAGAGTGAATAGCGCGTTCCGTATAGAACGGGGCGTCCGAAGACGAGAGAACGAGGAGCGGGGTTCCCGTCTTAGCGGGCCGGTAATACGTTTCGGACGTAGCCTGCTGAAGTTATTGGGGTAATTACAGCCCTTTCGGTGTGCCCGGAGAGGCTGCGGCCCGCCGGAACGGAAACTGTAGGGGTACGGAGATAAAAAAGGCCCCGTGCGGGGCCATAAAACTAAAGACCGTCGGGGAAATCGAACAGGCTCGGAAACCCGCTGCTCTTCGCCAACGCCCAAAAACAGTCCGTAAAGATGCCGAAAAAAACGACCGCCCTACTGCCGGTAGCCGGGGCGGGTGCGGGAGCCGGACGCTCCCCTGCCCGATCCGCCGGGCAGCGCCGGTTCGGGCAGGGTGACCTGCGGCCGAACGGTGATCACGGCCCGGTCGCGCTGTCCGGTCATCGGATCGACCGCCTCGACGGTGTTCTCCCCCTGCCTCAACACGGCGTTCTCCCACACGAACCGCCCCAGCCCGTCGTTAGTCCGGAGCCCCAGCGAAACGCCGTTCACGAAAAGCTCGACATCGTTTTGGTTGGAGAAGACGCGGAGGGTCTGCACCGCCCCGCCCCGCATCTCGTGCCGCTTTTCGGCGATATGCACGAACGGCTCGGTGACGTTCCAGTTGGCCTTATAGAAATAGAAAGCGTCCTTGCGCACGCTGCGGCCGAAGGTGACCAGCCCGTAGTCGGCCACGCCGGGACGCGCCCCGTCGGTGCGGTGGGCGGCGCCGTAGTCGAACATGGTCCAGACGAAGGTGCCCCAGAAGTTGGGTTTGGAGGCGATCACGCTCCAATAGGTCTCGTGCAGGTAGGTCTGCCACTGCTCGGGGTGCCAAGGCCCGGCGAAGTCGGGCCGGTAGAGGCTGTCGGCCCACTGGTAAACGCTGGCCCCGGCGCCGTACTCGCTCACGCCGCTCTTGAGGGTGGGGAACCCTTTGCGCAGGTCGGCGGTCCACCCGGCGAAGTCCCCGGGCTGGCCGGAGGTCCAGCCCATGAACTGGTTGAAGCCGATCAGGTCGGTGACGAAGTTCAGGTCGCCGTCCTGGTTGCTGGCGGCGACGGTCAGGCGGCCGCCTCCCTCCTCCCGGGCGATCTTAGCCAATTCGCGCACCAGCGTGAGGGGGTCGTCGCCGCGCTGGGTGAGCTGGTCGAAGAGGCCCCACCAGACGATGGACGGATGGTTGTAGAACTGGTGGATCATCTCGCGCAGCTGCTGGCGGGCGTTCACCCAGAAAGGGTCGCTGTCGTTGAACCCGGTGTCGCGGTACTGCCCCGCCCCGACGAAGGGGATCTCGCTCCAGACGAGGATACCGGCGCGGTCGCAGAGTCCGAGGAAATAGGGGTCGTTGGGGAAGTAGGCGCAGCGCACGGCGTTGACGCCCATCTCGCGCATCAGCTCGACGTCGTGCCGGTGGTTCTGGCGGCGGAGCGCGCCTCCGATGCCGTCCCAGTCCTCGACGCGGCAGACGCCTTGTATGCGGAGGGGTTTCCCGTTGAGGCAGAAGCGGTTCTGGTCGTCGACCCCGAACCAGCGCACGCCGAACTCCTGCCGCACGGTGTCGTAGCCGCCGGAGCCGCTGACGCGGGCTTCCATATTATAAAGGTAGGGGTCTTCGACGCCGTTCCACAGCCGGGGCTGCGGGATGGTGAAGGTGGCCCCCACGTCGCTGCGGCCCTGGTTGTCGAGCTTGACGCGCCGGGTCAGGGAGTCGAGGGTGTTGCCTTCGCCGTCGCGCAGGATGAAGGTGGCCACGGCGGTGGCCCCGCTGCCGCCGCGCACGCCGACGTGGGTGTTGATGTCGGCCCTGGCTTCGGACACTTCGGTGGGGGTGACGTACAGCCCGCACGAGCCGTAGTCGTCGAGAGCTATGTGGGTGGCGGGAACGGCGATCAGCTCGACGCTGCGGTAGAGGCCGCCGTAGATGTTGAAGTCGCCGGTCAGGGGGAGCAGGTCGAGGTCGGGGGCGTTATTGACGCGCACCCAAAGGATGTTACGGCCGCCGAAGGTGATGTGGCGGGTGACCTCCCACGCGAAGGCGGTGTAGCCGCCGCGGTGCTGGCCGACGTGTTTGCCGTTGACGTAGAGGTCGCAGACGGAGTTGGCGCCGCCGAAGCGCAGGAAAATGCGCCGCCCTTGCCACTCTTTGGGGATCTCGACGGCTTTGAGGTAGCTGCCCAGGCCGCGGTAGTAGTCGGGTTTGCCGCCGAGGGCGTCGGTGTTCCAGGTGTGGGGCAGGTCGACGGCCTGCCCGGCGGCGGAGAGGCGCATCTCCCATCCGGGGGTGTAGGTCCATCCGCGGTCGAGGCTGACGCTCAGCCGCTGGGCGTAGGCGGTAACGGCGAGGCTGAGGACTATGAGGCTGAACAAGAATTTTTTCATATAATACGGTATGTATCTGGTCATTTGCAAAGATAGCATTTATACCGCTACCGGAACAGGTAAGAATAATGATGTAAAACGTATGAAAAACAAAATAAATAATATTATATTTGATTCATTATAATACTGTATCATGCTTGAATTTTTTAGCAACAATCCTATTTTCAATATAATTACACTGACGCTTGCATTAATCGGGATTATCCTGACCGTATATTTTGCGGTTCAAGCTCGGAGGGCAAAAAAACCTGTATATGCTATCCGGACAATCAATTTGGTCAAGGATAAACTGGCCAAGATCGACCGGGTCGAAATGCTATTCGACGGAAAGAGAATCGACAACCTGTCTGTTTCCAGATTAGCCCTGTGGAACGATGGGAAGGAAACGATACGCACTACGGATATGTCGAAACTGAATCCGCTGAAAATTACTATCTCGGAGGATTATCAAATATTGGACTGTAAAATCCTATATCAGCGAAATCCCGCTAACAATTTCACGACAGCGATAGAAGATGATGGCAAATCAGTCAGTATGGGTTTCGACTATTTCGATTACCGGGAGGGGGTAGTGTTGGAAATAGCGCATACGGGTATTAACAGCACCTGTCTGTGTATGAAAGGATCATTGATGGGCGTACATAAAATATGCACCAGAATGGTTCGAAAGCTGCCATTCGGGCAACCCAGTAAAAAAACAGAAAAAATATTCCGAACAATCGCGGGATGGACATTGATAATCTTCAGCTTGGTGTTATTAACTGTAACGATATTAATTATTGCTATTTCCAATAGAAAATTCAATATGGATGATGATCCGTTTTTCTTAGGTATAGCCGTCTTGTACCTCATTTTCGGTTATTTCCTCTTGCCGCGAAGCACCGTACCCAAGGGATTGGATGTGTTCAATGGGGAATTTTGAGCCTGATATATTATCTTTACAACATCAAATTTTACTTATGACGGTCAAGGAGAGGTTCGCGGGGATCATAGGCTGGTTCTCGGAAAATATGCCGGTGGCGGAAACGGAGCTGCACTACCGCACGCCGTACGAGCTGCTGGTGGCGGTGATGCTGTCGGCGCAGTGCACGGACAAGCGGGTGAACATGGTGACGCCGGCGCTGTTCGAGCGGTTCCCGACCCCGCGCCACCTGGCCGATACGACGCCGGACGAGGTGTTCGAGTATGTCCGCTCGGTGTCGTACCCCAATTCGAAGGCGGAGCACCTGGTGGCGATGGCCCGAAGGCTGGAGGAGGTCTACGGGGGGCGGGTGCCGGACACGGTGGAGCAGCTGGGGCCGCTGCAGGGGGTGGGGCGCAAGACGGCCAACGTGCT
>JAJBVQ010000122.1 GCA_020859745.1 Rikenellaceae bacterium | reverse complement strand
GATCGGTGGCCTGCCGGTCGTGCATTCATAATTAACTTTTAAACTTAAAAGACAATGAAAGATTTTCTCTCCAACAAAAAATTGCAGACCCTTTATGCGGGTCTTATTCTGCTCCTGCTGTTTTGTGCGGCGCCTATTATCAGCGGGCCGCGCGGTTTCGGGGTGAGCATGTATTCGATTTTGGGGGAAGGGGTCTTCGCCAACGTCGCGGTGTATCTGGTTTTCAATATCCTGATCGCCGTGCTGTTCCTGCTGCTGCCGGTTCCTGCCGTGTTCGGCGGTGTGAGCGAGAAGGTCAAAGCGATCATTCGGCTGGCCGGCATCTGCCTGCTCGCTTTCGTGATGCTCATTACATTGTTGAGTATCTGGCGTCTGGCTTGGGGCTGGGGATTGTGGCTGATCGTGATCCTGACGATCCTGTTGTTCGTCAATGTGCTCCTGAACAATAAAGACCTGTTGGGGAAAGCCTGACGGGGTAAAAAAAGAGGCGCTTTCCATGGAAAGCGCCTCTTTTTTTAGTACTATTTAACTATTCCGGAATAATTTCGAAGATCTCCACATCACCCTCCAACTCCATTTTCGCCGCGCCCTTAGTGACTTGCACTTTGAAGAAAGGCGTGTCAATGACCGTTTCTGAGACTACCGTCCCTTTTGCATCGAGTTGCCTGAGCTTCGGCTGGGCCGGGGAGCTGGGTTTCAGCAGCAGGGTATATCCCGTGGTATTCGCAGGAATTTCGAAAGAGAGTATGCCGCTGTTGATAAAAGAAGTGCCCGGATTCCGGTCGAAAGCATAGAGCGCCTTTTCTGCCAGCGAATCCGCCGCATCGATGCGGAAGCCGAGCTTATCCGCACTGACCGGATTGACCTCGAATGACCGGATAGCGGCCCAGTTCGTTTTGGACGACTTGAGTCGCTTAAGCCGCACATACCGCGCCTTCACCGGATCGCCCGTCCAGCGGATAATATACTGTTTCACGAGGCTATCCGTGAGCGGCAGCCACGTATGGCCGTCCGCCGAATACTCCAGGATCGCATGGTCGAAATAATCTACATCGTCTTTCGAGTTGCGTCCCTGGAGGATATTGACCTCCGAGACCTCCCGCACGCATCCCAGGTCAGCGCCGATCCAGCTCCTGCCGTTCTGCGACACCCCGGACGTATAGAACGTCGTGGAATCGTTGTCGAACATCAGTTTTGCCTGCGGAGTCGCCAGGTTGCGGAACGAGCCGATGCCTTTGTAGGAGGCCGGCACGGTTCCGGCGATCTTGGTATAGAATGCCGCCAGAATGTCGTCCATCGTATGCTCGTAGAACGGCTGGAGCTTCATCGTTCCCGACTTGTGGGCGTTGTAAACCTTGCGGTCGTCCTCGCTCATCAGGTTCTGCACATAGGCCGCCCATAGCGCCGCATCGTCGCCGGCTTCGTACAGCTTGATGATCTCCAGGGCTTTACGGCCCCGCGTCCCCAGCTTGCCGAATTCGACCAGCCACGGGCGCAGCTCCTTGAGCAGTTCTCTATTCTTGCATTTCGCCTCCATCTCGGCCGGAACCTTTTCGATCTTTTCGAACTCTTTCAGTAAAGCGTCGTACTGCTCCGGGGTGTAATTTCCGATGCGGAACGTTTCGGTTTCCCACGACTCGGCCCGGCGGTAGCCCGTTTCCGTGTCGCACGAGTGGATCGCGAACGTCCGGTACGCATCCTTCACCTCCGGCGCCAGCTCCACAATCCCGCGCTCCCAGTTGTCGATCGGGTTATAGGCCCCGATATTCCAGGTATAGTCCGCCACCCCGTACAAAGCCAGTTTCGACGCCTCGCCGTGCTCCATCGGGTTGCTCACCAGCCCGCTGACATTCTCGGCCGTCAACGTCGTGTCGAGTCCGTAGACCGGCCCCTGCATCACGATATGGCGCACGTAGTCCGTCACCGGATAGTTCCACCAGAAGAAAGCCGGCCGCTTGATCCGGGAGTTGACCCAGTCCAGCGTCTGGCGGGTCATGTCGGTGCACACCGCGTCCCCCGTCCAGAACACCTCGACCGACGGGTCGAGCGTGTTGCCGTAGACGACCAGACTGCCTTTCGGCGTCGGATTGGCCCACAGTTTCGTGTAGTCCGTCGGACAAACGACAAGCGGGTTCACGTCCCCCTTCGCCTCCACGAACTCTTTGTTGAGCCGGTTCAGCAGCTCCGTTTGTTTGACCGGGTTGGTTCCTTCGCCCGAAATGTCGTCGAAGAAGATCGCGAATGAGCGCACTCCGAGGTCGTACATCAGCTCGAACTTATGAACCAGGTTGTTGTAGTCCTCTTCGTTCCACTTGATATCCTGCCCCGGGTGGATCGCCCAGAAGAAATCGACGTAGTTGCGGTTGCAGGCCTCCACCAGCTCGCGGATATTCTGCGCCTCCTTTTCCGGATAGGGCAGCCGCCAGTTGGGGGAGCTGTGGTACGGATCATCTTTGGGGCCGTACAGATAGCTGTTCATTTTGAACCGGCCGTAGAAGTCGATCAGCGATAGCCGCACCTCATGCGGCCACGGCGTACCGTAGAAACCCTCGACCACGCCCCGCAGCGGCAGGTCCGGATAGTCGTTGATCTCCAGATATGGAAGTGTGAGGTTTTCGGCGATCGGGCTTTCGGCGATCTGCCAGAGCGTCTGGATGCCGTAGAATGCTCCACGCTCGTCATATCCGGTGATGGCGATCCCCTTCTTACCGATGCTCAGCGCATAGGCCCCCGAAACTTCTTTCACGCCGGCTTTGGCGGCGGCTTCCGGGCCGAAGTCTATGGTGAGTTTCACGCCTTTTTTCCCGGCGATGATGAACCCGAGGTCATTGGAGAATTTCCCCTGTTTATCGATCAGCCGTATCCCCCCGGAGTAGTCCAGCGGGCCGTCATCATAGATATTCAGGTTGTGCGGCGTGGGGTTGATAATAAGTCCTTCGTGGTCCAGTTTTTTCCCGGGCACTTTCAGGACATCCTGCGCTTCGGACCGTTGCGAGGAGAGGTCGAAACCGTTCTCCTGGGCCGAAAGGGTGCCGCAAATCAGAATGCCGGCGGCCAATGCTGTCAGTAAATTTCTCTTTTTTGCCATTTTTAATGAATCGTGTGTTGCGAATTTGCCGGATGCTTCCCGAGCTCGGCTTATTTTGCACAAGATAGCATTTTAATCCGATCTCTCCATCACGATTCGCTCTGTCTTGCCGTAATATCCCTGACAGGCACAATTTTGCAAACTACCCTGAATTAGCCCTGTCGAAAATGAAAATAAGCATGTAATCAGTCAATTACATGCTTATTTCGTACTCCGGGCGGGACTTGAACCCGCACAGCCTAATGGCCAAAGGATTTTAAGTCCTTCGTGTCTACCATTCCACCACCGGAGCCCAACTTGCGACGTGCCCTTGTTGAGCACAGTTTATTCCCCGCCACGAAGATAGCGATTCCGGCCTGAACCCGCAAATTTATTTCCGTTGGGCCGGGCCTATACCAAGGATGCCTGCCTGACCGTTTTTACTATAAATTGTTATCTTTACCCACGGGAAAACCGAATAAAACCCTACGATATTTACAATGAGAAAGAGAAGTTATCTGTTCCTGGCGACGGGCCTGCTGTGCGTGAGTGTGCTTTCGGCGCAGGTGCGGCGCGAGTTCCTGTTGGAGAAAGGCTGGAAATTCACCCGCACGGACGATTCGCTGTCCAGCGGCCCGACGTACGACGACCGCGGATGGCAATCGGTCACCGTGCCCCACGACTGGGCCATCTACGGGCCGTTCAATCCGAATAACGACAAGCAAAACGTGGCCATCGTGCAGGACGGGCAGGTGGAGCCGAGCGAACACGCCGGACGCACCGGCGGCCTGCCGTTCGTCGGGACGGGCTGGTACCGGACGAAATTCAGCGTGCCGGAATTCGCCGGCAAGAACGATAAACGCGTTACCGTGCAGTTCGACGGGGCGATGAGCGGGGCGCAGGTGTGGGTCAACGGCAAAAAGGCCGGGGAGTGGCCTTATGGCTACAACTCGTTCTATTTCGACGTGACGCCTTATCTGAATGCCGACGGGATGGATAATGTCCTGGCGGTGCGATTGGAAAACCTGCCCGAATCGTCGCGCTGGTATCCGGGGGCGGGGCTGTACCGCAACGTGCATGTGATCGTCAACGAAGGGGTGCATATCCCGGTGTGGGGCACTTTTGTGACCACCCCGGTGGTGAACGACCGTTTCGCTAAGGTGAACCTGAAAACGGAGGTGGTACTTCCGGAGGGCTTCGAACCGAACCGTTACCGGTTGGTGACGGAGATCCTGGACAGCGCGGGGCGTGTGGTGACGGGCGTTACCTCCAAACTCGGCGAATACGACGAAGGCGTATTCACGCAGGAGATGATCGTGGACGATCCGGTGCTGTGGGGTCCGGACAATCCGGAGCTTTACACGGCGGTGTCGAAACTCTACGAGGGCAACGACCTGAGGGACGAGTACAGCACGCCGTTCGGTATCCGGACGATCGAGGTGCGGCCCGACGACGGGTTCTACCTGAATGGCAAAAAGACCGTTTTCAAAGGGGTATGTAACCACCACGACCTCGGGCCGCTGGGCGGTGCGGTCAACGATGCGGCCATCCGCCGGCAGGTGCGTATCATGAAGGATATGGGGGCCAATGCGATCCGAACGTCGCACAATATGCCGGCCCCGGAGCTGGTGCGGGCCTGCGACGAGATGGGGATGATGCTGATGGTCGAAACTTTCGACGAATGGAAATCGCCGAAGTGCCAAAATGGCTACAACCGCCTGTTCGACGACTGGGCCGAGAAGGATCTGACCAACGTGATCCGCCATTACCGCAACAATCCGAGCGTGGTGATGTGGTGCATCGGTAACGAGGTGCCGGAGCAGGGGATGGAGCACGGGGCCAAGATCGCCCGCTGGTTGCAGGACATTGCCCACCGCGAGGACCCGACGCGTCCGGTGACGCAGGGGATGGACAATCCGGGGGCGGTCATCAACAACAACTTTGCGGCGGTGATGGACGTGGCGGGGTTCAACTACCGTCCGTTCATGTATCCGGAGGACTACCGCAAGCTGCCGCAGCAGATCATTCTGGGCACCGAGACGGCTTCGACGGTCAGCTCGCGCGGGGTCTACAAATTCCCGGTGGTGCGGGCGGCGATGAAGACCTACCCGGACCATCAGGCCTCTTCCTATGATGTGGAGCACTGCGGTTGGTCGAACCTGCCGGAGGACGATTTCATCCAGCACGAGGATTTGCCGTATGCGATCGGGGAGTTCGTCTGGACGGGCTTCGACTACCTGGGCGAGCCGACGCCGTACTATACGAATTGGCCGAGCCACAGTTCGCTGTTCGGGATCGTCGATCTGGCGGGGATACCGAAAGACCGCTATTACCTCTACCGCAGCCACTGGAATCCGACTCAGGAGACGCTGCATATCCTGCCGCACTGGACGTGGCCGGAGGAACGTATCGGGGATACCATCCCGGTGTTCGTCTATACCAATTACCCGATGGCCGAACTGTTCATCAACGGGATGAGCCAGGGTATCCGTGCGAAGGACAAAGATGTGAAACTCGAAGGGTCGTACACCCCGGAGGCGCAGAAGTCGTTCGAGCGCCAGAAACGTTACCGGCTGATGTGGATGGACACCCGGTACGAGCCTGGGACGCTGAAGGTCGTGGCCTACGATTCGACCGGCAAAGCGGTGGCCGAACAGGAGATACATACGGCGGGCAAACCTCACCATATCGAATTGACAGCCGACCGGACTGTGCTGGATGCGACCGGCAAAGACCTGTCGTTCATCAACGTGCGGGTGGTGGACAAGGACGGGAACCTGTGCCCGGACGATACGCGCCAGATCAGTTTCCGGGTCAAAGGGGCGGGGAGTTATCGCGCTGCGGCGAACGGCAACCCGGCGTCGCTGGAGTTGTTCCACCTGCCGCAGATGAAGCTTTTCAGCGGACAACTGACGGCCATCGTGCAGAGCGGGGAGACGCCGGGCGAGATCGTTTTCGAAGCGACGGCACCAGGCGTGAAGGGGGCGAAGCTGACGTTGCAGAGCAAATAAACTTTGCCGAATCGTATGAAAATCCCTGTGCGGCGATGCCGAGCAGGGATTTTTTATGCCGGGAAACGGACGGTAAAATATACCGAAAAGTCAAATCGGCTTTCAGCGTGAAATATCCTGCGGAAACTGTTGGCTGTGTCACGGGCTTTCCGTATTTTCGGTCAGTCATGCAGGTGCCCGATTCGACATACCCGATCCATATCTACGTCCTTGAGCTGGAGGACGGCTTCTGGTATGTGGGCAAAACCCATTACCCGGATTCGCGCTACTGGCAGCACACGCACGGCAAGGGAGCCGAGTGGACGAAACTGCACAAGGTGGTTCGCTGCGTGACGCGGCAGGTGTTCTACGTGGAGACGGAGTACGACGAGGACAAATACGAGAACCTCACGACCATCGAGTGGATGGAGCGGGAGGGGTGGCGGCAGGTGAGGGGAGGGCAGTGGTGCGAAGTGTCGGAGGAGAAAACGCTGAGGAAACTGCACCGCTGCGGCTATTTCAAACAGGTCAAAACCTCCCGGCAGGAGTTCGCTCCGCAGTCGCTGGTGAGGTACGTGCTGGAATTGAAGGAAGGGAAATATTTCGTCGGTTACACGCGCGACCTGAAGCGTACTCTCCGTAAGCATGAGTACGGCCGGGGAACGGAATGGACGAAAAAATACAAACCGTTGGGATTGGTTAGCGCCGAACCGTTCGAGACGCCGATCGGGGCGATCCGCAACCGGCGGGATGTCGATCCGGTGGTGATCGACTGTTTCCGTCGTTACGGTTGCGAGAATGTGCGCGGCGGTTCATTCTCGGCGGTGGACGAGGGTGCGCATCTGGAGGCCCTGATCAAATACGGCGTGGAACTCGATTAATGCCTCTTTTGAGCGTTTCTGTTTCGTTTTCCGGAGGTCTTTCGGAAATGGAACGGGCCCGTGTCGCAAAACGCACATCGAATACTTTTAGAAATCGGGAATAGGCACGGTAAACCAGTGTTTTACGCTTTTTCAGCCACGGTTTGCCGATGGTTTCTTGTCATCTTTGACAGTGGATTACAGTCACTAAAAAGGAGGACAGGAAAATGAAAAAAATGGGTTTTGTCAGGTATCGTCCTGCGGCGGCCGAGCTCCGCACGGCGATAGAAAGATTGGCGGCCTGCGGCGTGGCCGAAGCCGATATTCTGGTGGGAGCCGACATACGGGAGTGCTGGCAGGCGCTTTCTGCCGGTGACATGCTGGTGGTCGGCGAGCTGACAGAGGTGTGCACCGATATCGTCAGCCTGCTGGCGTTGCTGAGCGAAATGGAAGAGCGGAATGTGGCCTTGCAGTCGATCTCGGACCCGTGGCTGGATATGTCGCAGGGATCGCATGCGCGCGCCCGGCTGTTGAAAGGGTTGAACCGTTTCGGCTGGGACAGCCTGGCTATCGGGGTGAACGAACGCGCCGCCGGGCAGCCGAGAATCCGCAAACGCGGCCGGCCCCAGGGTACTTCGGGCGAACGGCTCCGCAAATCCCAGACCGGAATGCTGCTCTACCAGCATTCTGACCTGAGCGTGGCCGCCATCTGCGATATGATCGGCCTGGAGCAGCGGAGCTTCTATCGCTACCTGAACGCCAACAAAGAGGTGCCGCGCCGCCGCCGGCACGGCGAAGCATAACCGGGCGGGGTAACTGGCACTAATCTTGTTAAGGGATAGGCCGGTACTTTAAAACACGCGGGTTATGGGAAAAAAGGTGGCAGACCAACTGGTCGAGACGATCGAAAAGGCAGGGATCAAGCGGATCTATGCGGTTACGGGCGACAGCCTGAATGAAGTGAACGACGCGGTGCGCAGGCGCGGCACGGTGCAGTGGGTGCACGTGCGGCACGAGGAGGCCGGTGCCTATGCGGCTGCGGCGGAGGCCGAGCTGAACGGAATCGCCTGCTGCGCGGGCAGCAGCGGCCCCGGCCATGTGCATCTGGTCAACGGGCTGTACGATGCGAACCGGAGCAACGCTTCGGTTTTCGCCATCGCTTCGACCTGTTCATCGACGGAATTCGGGACGCAGTATTTCCAGGAGACCGACACGACGAAATTGTTCGCGGATTGCAGCGGCTACAACCAGTTGCCCGTCACTCCGGTGCAGTTTTCGCGGATGATCCAGGCCGCGCTGCAACATACTATTCAGAAAAAAGAGGTGGCCGTATTGGGCCTGCCCGGCGATCTGGCGGCCGCCAAGGCCGTCGAGGGGCCTACGGCCGCTTTCGCATTGCCGACCAAGGGGATTTACCGGCCGCAGGATTCGGAACTGCGGAGGTTGGCCGATATGATCAACTCGTCGGAGAGGATCACGATCTATTGCGGGATCGGGGCGCGCGACGCTCACGACGAGGTGGTCAGGCTGGCGGAGACGATCAAGGCTCCCGTCGGCTACAGCTTCAAGGCCAAAATGGCGATCCAACACCACAATCCGTATGAAATAGGAATGACCGGCCTTTTGGGGCTGCCGTCGGCCTATGCCAGCATGCACAGCTCAGACCTGCTAATCCTGCTGGGGACGGATTTCCCGTATGAATCGTTCATGCCGGAACAATGTAAGATTGCGCAGGTGGACATACGGCCCGAGCGGATCGGTCGCCGTGCCAAGGTCGACCTGGCCTTGGGAGGCGATGTGAAGGATACGCTGGAGGCTCTGTTCCCGATGATCCGGGCGAAGGAGAATGACGATTTCCTGATGGGGCAGTTGCAGGTTTATGAGAAGGTGAAGGAGCATATGGTCACGCTGGCCGAGAAAAAGGGCGGCGACTGCACCATTGCGCCGGAGTTCGTGACGGCCCTGATCGATAAGCTGGCCGACGAGGATGCGATATTCACGGTCGATACGGGGATGTGCTGCGTGTGGGGTGCGCGGCTGCTGGGCGCTACGGGCAAGCGGGAGATGCTGGGTTCGTTCAACCACGGATCGATGGCCAATGCCATGCCGATGGCGATCGGGGCGGCCTTCGCCCGGCCGGGACAACAGGTGGTGGCCCTGTGCGGCGACGGCGGCATCTCGATGCTGTTGGGCGACCTGGCGACGATCGTGCAGTATAAATTGCCGGTCAAGCTGGTCGTGTTCGACAACCGGGCCTTGGGGATGGTCAAGCTGGAGATGGAGGTGGCGGGGCTGCCCGACTGGCAGACGGATATGTATAACCCGGATTTCGCGGCGGTGGCGAAAGCGATGGGCATGGAGGGCTATTCGGTGAGCGCTCCGGCCGAGGTCGAAGGGGTGTTGAGGAAGGCGTTTGCCGCCGAAGGCCCGGCGCTGGTGCGTGTCTGCACCGATCCGAACGCGCTGGCTATGCCGCCGAAGATCGAGTTCGATCAGATGAAGGGTTTCGCTATTTCTATGGCTAAACTGATCCTGGCCGGGCGCGGCGAGGATGTCTGGGAAACGGCCCGGAGCAATATCAAGCATATCTGGGGAATCCTTTGATATGTCCTGGAACCGGGAGACCGATGTATCACTCGCTTCCGCCGACGCGATCATCGTGTACCATAAAGCCGGGGTCGGCAAAGATTATGTTGAGGTCGTAGGGCGGAGTAGGTCGATTTGGGCCAATATGGTGCGAGTCGTAGAATCGCCGGCCTTTATCCTGAAGCCGTAGGTCGTCGGGAAAGACCCTTTCAAAGCCGCAGGGCCGGTTTCCAAACGGAAACCGGCCCTGCGTATATTAATGAAGAAGCGTCTTTGCGCTATACGATCCCCTGGGCCAGCATGGCGTTGGCCACTTTCCGGAAACCGGCGATATTGGCGCCTTTCACGTAGTTCACGTAGCCGTCCGGCTCAGTGCCGTATTCGACGCAGACCGCGTGGATGTTCTGCATGATCGAGTGCAGTTTGGCGTCCACCTCTTCCGGGCTCCATTTCAGCCGTTCCGAGTTCTGGGTCATCTCCAGCCCGGATGTCGCCACGCCCCCCGCGTTGGAGGCTTTGCCCGGCGCGTAGAGGAGCTTATGCTGCTGAAAAGCATGGACGGCCTCCGGGGTCGAAGGCATGTTGGCCCCTTCGGCCACGCAGATGCAGCCGTTAGCGATCAGTTTGGCGGCGTCGTCCCCGTCCAGTTCATTTTGCGTCGCGCACGGCATGGCGATGTCGCACTTCACGCCCCACGGACGCTCGCCGGGGAAGTATTTGGCATTCGGGTAACGTTCGGCATATTCGCTGATGCGCCCCCGGTAGATGTTTTTGAGCTCGAAAATGTAGTCCAGCTTGTCGGCGTCGATGCCCTCCGGATCATAAATGTATCCCGACGAGTCCGAAGCGGTCACCACTTTGGCCCCCAGTTGGGTCATTTTCTGAATGGCGTACTGCGCCACGTTCCCCGAACCCGAAATGGCGACGACTTTCCCTTTCGGGCTGTCGCCTTTGGTGGCGAGCATCTCCTGGGCGAAGTAGCTCACGCCGTAGCCCGTGGCTTCCGGACGGAGCGGGCTGCCGCCCCAGTCCAATCCCTTGCCGGTGAAAGTACCCGTAAATTCGTTCCGCAGCCGTTTGTACTGGCCGAACATGAAGCCGATCTCTCTCGCGCCCACGCCGATGTCCCCGGCGGGCACGTCGGTGTCGGCGCCGATATGCCGCTGTAATTCGGTGACGAAAGACTGGCAGAAGCGCATCACCTCGTTATCCGATTTCCCTTTGGGATTGAAGTCCGAACCGCCTTTGCCGCCGCCCATCGGCAGGGTGGTCAGCGCATTCTTAAAGGTCTGCTCGAAAGCGAGGAATTTCAGGATGCTGAGGTTCACGGAGGCGTGGAACCGCAGCCCTCCCTTGTACGGGCCGATGGCGCTGTTCATCTGTACCCGGAACCCGCGGTTGATCTCCACTTCGCCCTTGTCATTGACCCACGGCACGCGGAAGATGATCACGCGCTCCGGCTCGGCGATGCGTTCCAACACCTTCATCTTCATCAGGACAGGGTTTTCGATAATATACGGTGCCAGGCTCTCCACCACTTCGTGGACGGCCTGATGAAATTCCGGCTCGTTCGGGTTCTTGGCTTCGATGCGCGACATGAAGTCGCTGATGTACTGCTGTACTTGCTTTTCCATCGGTTTTTTCAGGTTTACGGTTTAAAATCTTTCTCCAAGTTGCAAAAATAGAATTCCGCGCGGGTTATGCAACGTATTGTTTTGTTTTTAACATCACGGGTGAAATCCGAACGTATTTTGTCGTTCTCATTCCACTGGCTTTGCCGTATCTTTGCAGCATGAAATTTTTGGTGCAGTCGTTCTGGCTGCTGTTTTTCTACCTGCTGGGCCTCGGCCTGAGTGTGCTGATCGGGGGCATCATTCCCGGCAGCGTGCTGGGTATGGTGCTGCTGTTCATGGCCCTGGCTTTCGGATGGCTTTCGCCGGATCGGGTGGGCCGGGTGTCGGAGCTGCTGATCGACAACATGGTGCTCTTTTTCCTGCCTGCGGCGGTGGGGCTGATCGCCTCCGTGGGTCTGATTACGGCGAACTTGGTCGCCATTCTGGTGGCGGCTGCGGTCAGCACGGTGCTGATCGTTGCGGCCGTGGCCGTGACCCAGCAGCGGATGGAGATCCGCAAACGCAAACGAAAGATTCGGGAGGGCGGCCATGAAACTCGATAGCACGCTGGAGGCATTGGAACTGCTGGTCGGCTCGCAGATCTTCCTGCTGACCTTCACCATTGGGATCTATGTGTTGTCGCTGTGGCTTTTCAAGCGCACGCGGCTGGGATTGTTGCATCCGCTGATCACTTCAGCAGCGGTGATCATCGTCTTCCTGCTGGCTACGGGGATCACATACGAACAGTATCACAGCGCTACGGCGCTGATCGACTTTATGCTGGGGCCGTCGGTGGTGGCGCTGGGATACGCCCTTTACCGGCAGGTGGAACAACTTAAGGCCAATGCGGTGTCGATCGTGACATCGGTGGTGGTAGGGAGCGTGGTCGGAATCGTGAGCGTGATCCTGATCATCCGGCTGTTCGGCGCGGGGGCGACCATCGAGGCGTCGCTGGTGCCCAAGTCGGTGACTACGCCGATCGCCATGTCGATCTCGGAGCGGGCGGGCGGTATCGGTTCGCTGACGGCTATCGTGGTGATCCTGACCGGTATTTTCGGAAGTATCGTGGGGCCGTTCGTGCTGCGGAAACTCAATATCACGAGCCGGATCGCCAAGGGTTTGGCTTTGGGCTCTGCGGCGCACGGCGTGGGCACGGCCAAAGCGATGGAGATGGGGGCGGTGGAAGGAGCTGTGAGCGGCCTTGCGATCGGATTGATGGGCCTGATCACGGCTTTGCTCGCCCCGGTGATCGAACAGATCTTGTGATAAGGCTGGTCGGGGACGGAATGCGATACGGGCCGGCAGTTTACTGCCGGCCCGTAATATATCTATGGTTGATTTTCCGGGAAACCGCTTTGCAGGGTGATGACATTGATTTCCGGCCATGCGCCGAAACGGAAGGGCACCGTGCCGCCCGCCCCGATTGAGACGTAGAGCGTCCGGTCTCCGTCGCGGTAAATGCCGCCCCATTCGGGATAGGCCCACCGTGCCGGGGAGAAATAGCCGATCATGAGCTGCATGGCGTGCGTGTGGCCCGAAAGCGTCAGCTGGATGTCCGTCTTGGGCAGCACTTCGCGCCGCCAGTGTGTCGGGTCGTGGCTCAGCAGTATTTTGAAAGCTCCTTCCGGCACTCCTTCCGTCGCTTTGCGCAGGTCGCCCCGCGACGGGAACGGCGGACGGCTGTCGTTCTCGACCCCGATCAGGGCGATGCTGTCCGTTCCGCGCCGTATGGTGCGGTTTTCGTTCAGCAGCAAGTCCCAGCTGAACCCTTGCTCGCGGCGTTTCAGCTCCGCGAGGTTGCGCGCTGCGCCGTCGGCCGTGTCGTAACGGCGGTAGGTGCAATAGTCGTGGTTGCCGAGGATCGAGAACACGCCGTCGCGGGCCTTGAGCTGCGGCAGGATCCCCATAAAAGGATCGAGTTCGTCCGCCGAAGAGTTGACCAGGTCGCCCGTAAAAACGATCAGGTCAGGGTGCAGGGCGTTGACCCGTTCGACCAGTTCCCGGAGGTAGGCGGTATCGCTGCCGAACGTCCCGACATGCAGGTCGGATAGCTGTACGAGGCGGTAGCCGTCGAACGATGCCGGAAGATCGGCCGAAGCGATCGTGACCTCCTTCACTTCCAATCGTTTCCATCCGCGGGCGAAGCCGTAGGCGAAAGCGACGCAGGTGACGGCGGCCACCGCGATGCCGGCAATGTTCCCGACCGTTGCGGCATAGGGGACGGCCAGCCCGACGCCCCGTCCGGCCAGCGATACGATCGAAAAGAACAGCTTGGGTGCGGCGACGCACAGCAATATCCCGAAAAAGAGCTTCATCAGCCAGTCCTGATGGCTCCCGACTATCCAGGCCACCAAGGCAGCGACCGCCAGCAGCGAGGGTATCCAATAGGCGATGTTCCAAAAGGTCGAAGCCGCGCCGCGCACGAACGAAAGCCAGATATAGAGGTCGGGCAGCAGGAGCAGCAGGATGAACAGGAGGAGGAAGAGTATCATGGGTATATCCGGTCGGTTGTTTGGTATAAAGAAACGGTTGTTTCCGATTTTTATTGGTCAGGTGACCCGATTGTCCAAAAATCGTTCCGTACCGGCCTAAACATGCAATCCGGCTTGGTAAGCCTGCTCCATGGCTGGTGTTCCCTCGATCTCGCCCACGCGCCATGCCCCGACGCCGTAAATGACTCCCTTTTCCCGCGGGTTTTCGAGGCAGTCGAGAAAGCCCCGGAAACACTCCACGGTGCGCTCCATGGCGGGAACGCTCCGCTCGGCCGCCGACACGATAAAGTAGAACTCTTTGTTCCGCATTTCAAGGTAGCGCGCACAGGCCCGGTCGATCAGCGTCTTCATCTGGGCGCAAAGCGTGTAGAAGTAGACCGGGGTGGCCATCACGATGACGTCCGCTGCGATCATTTTGTCCAGTATCCCGGCGGCATCGTCGCGCTGCGGGCAGGGCCGGGCACCGTTGAAACAGGTGCCGCAGCCCGTGCAGTAACCGATCTTGTAATCTTTCAGGAAAACCTTCTCGGCCTCGTGTCCGGCCTCTTGGGCACCGGCCAGGAAACGTTCGCACAGCCGGTCGGAATTGCCGCCGCGCCGCGGGCTCGACGAAAGGATCAATATTTTTTTGCTCATTGCGTAGTTCGTTTAAAATTGTCGTGGGTATATCGGTTTGCTATAATACGAAGATAGTCGTAAAAGACTTTTCATCGTTATTCGGTTCGGATCGGCCTTATCACCCGGGCCGGAACGCCTCCTGCGATCACGTTGTCCGGAACGTCCTGCGTGACGACCGCGCCGGCGGCAACTATCGCGTTTTCGCCGATTGTCACGCCCGGCAGGATCACCGCCGCCGCCCCGATCCATGCGTTGCGCTTGATGACAACGGGTTTTGTATAGACGTTGTGCCGCAATTCGGGCTGTTCGGCGTGGTTCTCGGTAATGATGTTCACCTGCGGCCCGACGAAAACGCCGTCTTCGAGGGTAATGCCTCCGCGGTCCATGAACATGCACCCGCTGTTGACGAAAACTTTCCGGCCGAGGCGGATGAATTGCCCGAAGTCGGTGTGGAACGGCGGCACGATCCAGGTGGTTTCGTCTATCTCCTGCCCCGTCAGCTCGCCGAGGACCTCGCGGACTTGCTCCGGCGTGTGATACGATGCGTTGAGCTGCCCCGTGATCCGCATGCCCCTCAGCAATGCCTCGTACAATACCGGATACTCCGGGTCGCTTTCGAGGATCAGGTCTCCCCGGCGCATTCTTTCGAAAATCTCCATCTCTTATTTCAGGTTTTCGTTGAAAAATGCCTCCAGTTTATCAAAGGGAATAAGGCTCGTACGGTCGTAGAGATCCACGTGGCCTGCCCCCGGCACGATCAAAAGCTCTTTCGGCTCGGCAGCCCGCTTGTAGGCGTCTTCGCTGAACTCGCGCGAATGGGCGTTCTCTCCGGCGATGAAGAGCATCGGCCGCGGCGATATGGTTTCCATGTCGTTGAATGGGTAGAAGTTCATGAATTTTACGTTGCTTGTCAGGGTGGGGTGGGTGGTGGTCAGCGGGTCGGCTCCCTGCGGGATGACCTCGCCGCGCGGCGTGCGGTAGAACTCGTAAAACTCGCGCTCGACGGGCGTGGAACTCTCCGTCAGCTCATGCACCGAGCCGCCTGTGTATTTCACCGGGCCGCCCGAGAATTCAACGTAGCGCTGTTCGGCGGCCTCCGCCAGAATCTGTTTGCGTTGTTCCAGGGAGAGGGCATGTCCGAGTCCGTCGCGGTTGGCCGCACCCATGTCGTACATGCTGACCGTTGCGATGGCTTTCAGCCGCGGGTCTATCTTCGCCGCGCTGACGGCGAAACTGCCGCTGCCGCAGATGCCGATCACGCCGATCCGCTCGCGGTCGATAAAGCCGCGGGTGCCGAGGTAATCCACCGCCGCGCTGAAGTCTTCGGCGTAAATGTCAGGCGAGACGGCATTGCGCGGTTCACCCTCGCTCTCGCCCCAGAAGGAGAGGTCGAGGGAGAGGGTCACGAAGCCGCGTTCGGCCAGTTTCGCGGCATAGAGGTTCGCGCTCTGTTCCTTGACGGCGCCCATGGGATGGCCGACGATGACGGCGGGGCGTCTCTCCCCAGCTTTCATCCCCATCGGCAGGAAAAGGTTGGCGCCTACTTTCATTTTGTAAAGGTTCGGGAAGGAGACCTTCTCGATGTTCACGGAATCGCTCTGGTAGAAATTTTCCGTGTCGGCCTGTGCGAAAGACCGGGTCGATGCGTGTGTCATAAGGCAAACTGTCGTTAAGGTAAGTATTCGTTTCATGGTTTTTGATTTTCGGATTTTGTACCTTGCAAAGGTAAAGGGCGGTTTGCGGCGGGTCGGTAGACGGATTACGGTTTGTTTTACCCGGATTACAGGTCGTTATCTTCTGTATTCTTTGCGGTTTATGTTACGAACGCCCTGCTTTCGGGCGTGGCGGGTATACGGATTACGGGTTCTTTTACCCGGATTACGGATTCCGCTTCCGGGCCGGGCGGGAAAACCGGGAAAGCGTGTATTTTTGCCTGTATAAACGACAAAGCCATGGACAAGAAAATCCTCCACCTCGAAACCGTAGATGCCTACAACAAGCTTCTGGAGATCGAAACGCTGCATCCGCTGGTCAGCGTCATCGACATGTCGCAGGCAAAGCCGATGCGGCACATGCGGCACACGTTCGGATTGTACGTGATATTCCTTAAAGAGGTCAAATGCGGGGATTTGCGGTACGGCCGGCACTATTACGATTACCAGGAGGGCACGTTGGTCTGTGTCGCCCCCGGACAGGTGGTCGGGGTGGAGGATAACGGCGAGGTTTTTCAGCCGAAAGGGTGGGCGCTGGTGTTCCACCCCGACCTGATCCGGGGTACCTCGCTGGGGCAGCATATCAAGGAGTATACGTTTTTTTCATACGAGTCCAACGAGGCGCTCCACCTCTCGGAGCGGGAACGCGAAATGGTGGTCGAGTGCCTGCAAAAGATCCGGCACGAGCTGGAGCATGCCATCGACCGACACAGCAAGCGGCTGATCGCCATCAATATCGAGATGCTGCTCGACTATTGCCTGCGGTTTTACGAACGGCAGTTCATTACGCGGTCGAATGTCAACCGCGATGTGCTGACTCGTTTCGAACGGCTGCTCGACGATTATTTCGCGGGCGACCGGGCGCAGCGCGACGGCCTGCCTTCCGTGAAATACTGTGCGGGAGAACTGTGCCTCTCCCCGAACTATTTCGGCGATCTGGTCAAAAAGGAGACGGGCAAAACCGCCCAGGAGTATATTCAGCTCAAGTTGATCGGCGTGGCGAAGGAGCGCATACTGGACCCGGAGCGGACGATCGGGCAGGTCGCATATGAACTGGGGTTTCAGTACCCGCAACATTTCACCCGGCTGTTCAAGAAAGTGACGGGCTATACGCCCAACGAATATCGGGCGCGGGCCAATTAACGTTCGGGAGGCAGGTTCAGCGCCGGTAATAAGGCACGGGCGGCACGGAACCGGGATCAGAGTTCTTTCTCCCACTGCATGAACAGATCGACCGTCGCGGGGTCGTAGTGCGAGAAAAAAAGGCTTTCGCCCTTGTCCAGTACAGCGATGGCGGCCATGTCTTCGGCCGTAAGGACGAAATCGAACACATCGAGATTCTCGACCATACGCTCCTTGTGCGTCGATTTCGGGATGACCGCCACGCCCCGCTGAATCAGGAATCGCAAAGCCGTCTGCGCAACCGATTTGCCGTATTTGGCACCGATCTTTTCCAGCGTCCCGTTCGTAAAGAAATCGTTGCGTCCCTCGGCGAACGGCCCCCACGACATTATCTGTGTGCCATATCTCTCCATAATCCGCTGCGGAGCGGTCTGCTGGTTGAAGACGTGCGTTTCCACCTGGTTCACCGCCGGCTTGATCTCCGCATGTTCTGCCAGGTCGATAAAACGGTCAGGATAGAAATTAGACACGCCGATGGCACGGACTTTTCCCATCCTTACAGCCGTTTCCATTGCCCGGTAGGCTCCGTAATAGTCGTTGAAAGGCTGGTGAAGCAGAAGCAGGTCGATGTAACCGCTCTGCAACCTGCCGAGCGATTCGTCGATCGAGGCGGCGGCTTTCGCCTCGCCATAATTGTTCAACCAGATCTTCGTCGTGATAAAAAGTTCTTCGCGGGGCACACCGCAGTAACGGAGGGCTTTGCCCACACCCTCCTCGTTATGGTAAGCCTGCGCCGTGTCGACCGAGCGATAGCCCGCTTCGATGGCGTCCGATACGCAACGTTCGCACTCACGGGGATTTATTTGGTAGACGCCGTATCCCAGTATCGGCATCTTAACGCCATTGTTTAATTTTACAAATTCCATATTCTTCCGTTGTTATTTTAGTTTACAATACGGCCTGTTTATATCGACGGTTCGGCCTGCCTGTCCGGCTTGTACCGGATGGTCATTTCTTTTATCGTCTGCCTGAAAAGACGACGTTATTCTGCCTCCTGTGTGAATGGCATTACTCATTGTCCGGTACCGCTTCGTTCAGGCAGGCGACGGCATTGAGCGTACGCGGATAACCGATGTAGGGCAGAAGCTGCGTCACGACCGCCAGCAGCGTGTCTTTGCCGTTTCCGACGTTCAGGTTACCCCGGATATGGCCTTTTACCTGCGATTCGCAACCTCCTAACGACACGAGTATCGAAAATGTAAGCAGTTCCCGTGTCCTGACATCCAGCCCCGTGCGGGTCTGGTAGTCGCCGAAACAGTTGGCCGACAGGTAACGCTGGAGATGTTTCTGGTTCTCCGGGGCGTCTTTGTACATTTGTTCAATCTGCCCGCCGAATATCTCTTTTTGCAACGCGAACCCCTTCTCATAGCGGGTTTCTGGTGTGGTCGTGGAGTGGCTCTCCAACGGGAGTTCCACACCGTTGGCCGTCAGGAAATCGTTCGTCACGCCGATAAAATCGACGACTTTTGCCATACCTACATAAGGCACGGTATGGTAAAGCACCTCCTTGATCTCGACCGGTGTGATGCCGTTGGCTATCGCTGCGCGAAGCGTCAGGCGGTATGTATCGGAGGCCTGCTGCGCTATGGCGGAGGCGAGGGTTACCAGGATGCGCGTCCGTGTATCCAGCTCTCCGTACCGCTGCGTTTCACCGAAAGCGAAATTGCCGAAGATTCCGGCCAGCTCCGGATCATTTTCCAAAAGGGCGTTCCATGCCGATAGATTGTGCGCGGCTGCGTCCGGCAGGTGAGTCCCCGTCGCTTCGGCATATTGCTTGTCATCCACCGGGCCGAGCCAGGTTGACTTATTCGTTTGCGGGTTGCATGTGACCGCTAGGTGCGAGAACCAACTGTCCGGGGCGGCGCCGTGCCAGTGCACGACATTCGGAGCGATCTCCACCACGTCGCCCGGCAGAAGTTCACGGGCTGGTTTGCCCTCTTCCTGATAGTAACCGCGGCCTGCCGTGACAATGAGCAACTGACCGCCCGTGTGGC
>JAJBVQ010000042.1 GCA_020859745.1 Rikenellaceae bacterium | reverse complement strand
CAGGTTGCAGCCCTCCACCCGGGGTGGTTCCGGGCTACCCGCTGACGCGGATTTTATGTCGAAAACCGTAGGAGTAATGTTAAGTTCCTGCGTTAGCGGCTGGCCGCTCGGGGAAGCAGGCGCAGGGCTGAAGCGGGTAGTTACAACCAGCAAAACAGGCAACGCCTGCGCGGCAGCGGGCATGAACGGCTGGCGCCGAGCAAAAGATCTTTTAATCAACTTTAATAAATATAGTTATGGATACGCTGAAAGGAAAAACCGCCATTGTCACCGGATCGAGTTCCGGCATCGGCAGGGCCGTTGCGCTGCTCTTCGCCAAAGAAGGGGCGCGGGTGGTCGTGACCTACCATTCGGGGGAGGAACGGGCCCGGGCGGTGATCGACGAGATCGCCGCCGCGGGGGGCACGGTCAAGGCTTACCGGGTGGACGTGGGGGACGAGGACGAGGTGGCGGGTCTGTTCGAGGCCGTAGACCGCGATTTCGGGGACGTGGACATCCTGGTCAACAATGCCGGCATCAACGGCAGCAACACGCCGGTGGAGGATATGACCACCGAACAGTGGGACCGGGTCATCAAGACCAACCTCTACGGGCCGTTCTTCTGCTGCCGGGAGTTCCTGCGCATGAAACGGAAGTACAAGACCTACAAGGGCAGCCGGATCATCAACGTCTCGTCGATACACCAGCATGTGAATGTGCCGGGGAATGCGGACTACAACGCGTCGAAGGCGGCGATCCGCAACCTGGCCTACACGATGGCGCTGGAGCTGGCGGACCGGGAACTGACGGTGAACAATGTGGCGCCGGGGATGATCCTCACGCCGATCAACGAACGGGTGATCAGCGATCCGGCGCGGCTGAGGCACGCCGAGGATGTCATCCCGTTCCACCGGGGCGGGAATCCGGAGGAGGTGGCCAATGTGGTGCTGTTCCTGGCGTCGCCGGCCAGCTCTTACGTCTCGGGGAGCACGTACACGGTGGACGGGGCGCTGTCGATCCTCGGCCCGGACGCCTGAGCGGTCGCCCGGATACGGCGAACGGCCCTTTTCCCGCAATGGGAAAAGGGCCGTTCCGTTTTCGTAGACGGGCTACGGCCTCTGCTGAGTGACGTGGCCCTGCTCGTGGGCGATGTGTTCTTCCTGTTCGGGGCCGATGTGAACGTCGTTCCCTTGCTGGTAGGCGAGAGGCGCGGTCGCAGGCGGGGCTGTCGGTCCGGCCGGTGCGGCGGCGGGTTGTTGTGCGGTTGCGCCGCCGCCCTGCTGTTGGGTGTTGGTGGGCGGGGTTTGGTGGATGGTTGTCATGGTTTCAGGTTTTTAGTACATAACTGCATGGTAGTTTGCGATTCCCTGGAGAAGGAACTGTGTCGCGCCGACGTCGACCAAGGGGATCGGGTAGTTGGGGCCGTTGAAGGCGTAATAGGAGAGATGGCCGCCGGGATACCGCAACTGGAGGGCGTGGGCCTGCTCTCTTTGGTAGGGGGTGTCATTGCCCGTTACCATCAGCATTTCGGTCGGCGCGCCGGGGAACAGGTCCGGGTCTAATAAGGCCAAGTCGGTGCCGGGCCAATGCTGGGCCATGATGCCGGCCGGGGTGCGCACCAGGATTAGGCAGCAACTCACCAGGTGGGGTGCGCCGACTACGGTGTCGCCGATAGCGACCGCTTGGGCCGGTTGCGTTTCGAGGAGTTGGTGTGTCATGTCGGAATGGGGTTTAATAGTTGACGAAATGGTAGGTCTCGAAGGGTTCCAGTTTCAGGCTGCCGTCGCTTTGGACGGTGATTTTCGGGGTGGAGCCGTTGTCCCGGTCGGATTCGTAGTATTTGAGGATGGTGGCCGGCAGTTGGAGCTGAAGGGTATGGGCCTGCCGTGTTTGGTGGGCGGAGGCGCGGGAGGTGACCATCAGGGCTTCGACGGCGGTCTCGGAGAAAAAGCTGCCGGAGAGGGTGTCCAGTTGGGTGCCTGCGCAGTGTTCGGCGTAGATGGCGCCGGACTCCATCCGCATGGCGACGAGGCAGCAGGAGTAGAGGGGGGTGGCCATGACGCTGTCGCCGGGGGCAAGGGTCTTGCAGCCGTCGTGTTCGGAGAGAATGTAGTCCATTGGTTTCGGTTTTTAGCGTTTTGCGGTTCTGTAAGCTTACGGTGCGAAGGTAGTTCGATACGGGGCCGGCGGTACGGCGGTTTTTGCGGGAGGTGCCTCCGGGTTGGCGGACGGCGAAAATTGTTTGGCGATCAAGCCTTTTTTTGTATATTTATAACTTAAAATTGTTATGCCGTGAAAAAGGTGTTTTTTGAATATTATCCTATCGATAAGGAGACTGTCGATTCGGTGTGGGATAAAGGCGTATTCTGCTATGACGCCAATGTTTTGCTGAACCTGTTCCGGTATTCGGAACAGACTCGGGACAAGGTGATCGAGAGTATGGAGTATTTCCGGGAACGAACTGTATTGCCGTATCAGGCATGCTATGAGTATCTCCGGAACCGGAGAGAGGTCGAGACGGATATGCTGAATAGTTATGATGCGATTGGCAAGTTTGTCGAAGGGCAGGTCAATGCCCTGAAATCGGGGGAGATTGCCAGGTATCGCAAGCATTGTGCGTTGGATATGGAAAAGGATATTATAAAACCGTTGGAGGCGGCGGTCAAAAAAATCATCGAAAAGTTGGAGGATAAGAAGAGTAAGCATTCCGAATACCTGAACGGGGAGGCGACGCACAATCGGATTACTGAGCTGTTCGACGGCTGCATATCTGAGCGGTTTACGGGCGAAGAGTTGAAAAAGATATATGCCGAGGGTAAGGGGCGCTATGAAAGGAAGGTACCCCCGGGATTCGCCGATTACGAGCACAAAAAGCATGAGGATGAGAACCGCCTGTATGTGGATTTGGTCATCTGGGAACATTTGATGGAGATAGGGAAGAAGAGAAATGCGGATGTGTTGTTCGTGACGGATGATCGTAAAAAGGACTGGTGGGATATTTACCAAGGGCAGACGAAAGGGCCGAGGCCGGAGCTTTATCGGGAATTTCACGATCGAACGGGGAGGCATATTCTAATCTATTCGGTCGAGGATTTCATCAATTATTCGAAGGAACGGACGGCTATAACGGTGTCGAGGAGTGTCATCAGCGAGATCGAGGAACTCAGAAAGGTGGAGGAGCGTCGGCATGTGCTGAAATCCCCCCAAAAAAGTGATATCTTACAGGAAGATATAAACAATCTGTTCGATTTTTTTACGGAACAGTATAAAACATATGAAAATATTGATAGAATCAAAGAATATATTTCCAATGTCAAATTTTACGACAATATGGCTAAACAGATAGAGGTATATAATAAATGGAACCGTCAAAACGAGTCGTATGAAAGACTGAACAAGGAAAGGCCGTATTGGGAGTGGAAAGTTCACGATAGGCATGACGCAAAGAGAGGAGAGGATTTGAATGAGGTAGAAGAAGGGGAGAACGTCGACGAAGAATAGCGGACGGGGTCCCTGAAAAAGTGTTACCTTTACGGGACGTTATCCCTTAAAATCTCGGAGACGGGTTATGGACTTTATCAATATCAGCCTGCTGGACGTGATCGACGTGCTGGTGGTGGCGCTGCTTTTCTACCAGGTGTACCGCATGATCCGCGGAACGGCGGCCATGACCATCTTTGCGGGCATCTTTATCGTATACCTGCTGTGGGTGGTGGTCAAGGCGCTCAACATGACGCTGCTCAGCTCGATCATGGGACAGGTGATCGGGGTGGGGGTGCTGGCGCTGATCATCGTGTTCCAACAGGAGGTCAGGCGCTACCTGCTGCTGCTGGGGAGCCGCTACTCGAAGGCGAAGAACCGGTTCGTGCGGCGCATCTTCCGCTCGGCGGGACGCGATGCGCAGCTGCAATGGACGGAGGATCTGGCCAAGGCGTGCCGCGACATGGCATCGACCTACACGGGGGCGCTGATCTGCATCGAGCGGCAGGGGGACCTGGGGGTCTACGCC
>JAJBVQ010000221.1 GCA_020859745.1 Rikenellaceae bacterium | reverse complement strand
GGGTTGGTGCTGCTGCGCACTGGGGCATGCGTAGGTGCGCGGGCGGACAAGCTCGCTGCGGACGGCCCTTATATGCGGTACCGGCCTGACGGGACGGCGCAGGTGATCCGGGTGACCGGGGATGGCGGCATCGTGAAGGAGGAATACGATTCGCTGCCGGAGGATTTCGGTTTCCGGGTGGTGAGCCACGACGGGAAATACGGGTTCGACGTGGGCCTGCATCCGGTCGCCCGTCCGGCGTGGAAAGAGACTATGCCGAAAAAGCTGTTCGTGATGTCCGATCCGCACGGGGATTTAAACTGTGTCGTCAGCCTGTTGCGGGCGAACGGGGTGATCGGTAAAAAGCTGGAGTGGAGGTACGGGAAGAACAGGCTGGTGGTGATCGGGGATGTTTTCGACCGGGGGCCGGACGTGACGCAGATTTTCTGGCTGCTCTACAAATTGGAGGCGGAGGCGGAAAAGGCGGGCGGAAAGGTCGATTTCCTGCTGGGCAACCACGAGCCGATGGTGCTGTCGAACGACCTGAGGTACACGGATGCCAAATACAAGATACTGGCGGATTCGCTGGGCGTGGAGTATGCCTCGCTGTTCGGGGCGGATACGGAGTTGGGCCGCTGGCTGGGAACGCGCAACACGATACAGGTCGTCGGGCCGTACCTGTTCGTCCACGCCGGACTGGGGAAGGCTTTTTACGACCTGAACCCGGATATTCCTTTCGTGAACCGCGAAATGAGCCGCGTGCTGTTCCTGAAGAACCGGGTGCGCAAGTCCTTTTCGCCGCTGCATGCTTTCCTTTACGGCAGCGAGGGGCCGGTGTGGTACCGGGGGTTGGTGCGGACGGATGCCAAGTACAAGCCGTGCGCGGCCGATACGCTGCAAATGATCCTCGATCGGTACGGGGTCGGGCGGATAATCGTCGGGCATACGGTCTTCGAAGATATTTCCACGTTCTACGGCGGTCGGGTGATCGGGGTAAACGTGGCTAATCGAAAAAACAAACAGGAGGGCCGGGGCAGGGCCATAGTGATCGAAAAAGGCGCCTGTTATGTGGCCGGGGATAAGGGGCAGGATGCGAAGGCTGTTTCACTTGAGCCGGTTAGACTTCCTGACCCGGGCAATGCTTCACCGGCGTGCCCGCGGCACTTTCGTCTCCCCCTTCCGTATCCCCGTCACTCCCGTACGCAGCGAACGGGATAGCCGCGGGCGCGGTAGGTGGAACCGATGTTCGAAGGATCGGTCATAGAGTTCGTAAAAAACAACAGAAACGCCTGTGCGCCTGTGTAGGTGGCCGTCCAGTAAGCCCCGTCCTTGCCTACACTGATGATGGTGCCTATTTCGGGCCTGCGCCACCCTGCCGCCGCATACCATGCCGAACCGCCGTAGACGGCGGCAGCGCTCCATTTCCGGCCTCCGGTGCTTTGGGTTCCCTCCCACGGGCCGTTCTCTGCGTTAAAAGCGTTCCAGGGGCTGCGTCCGCCGGTTTTGTCGCCGCTCAGAGGTACCCGCCACCCCGCCGGACAGGGGTCGAAAAGGGTCTTAGTCAAATCCCGCCAAAGCGCGTCGTTCTGCGGCGCAGTCCAGTCGGCGTTCTTTCCGGCCGCGAAATAGTAGCCGGAGAGGTTGCGGTTATATCTCGCCCATTTTCCGAAGCTCATCCTCGCAAGCCTCCATCTCGCGGTAGAATGCTTCGCCGAAGCGGCGGATAATAGGCTCCCTGAGGGTCTTGTAGAGCGGTTCGCCTTTCCGGGCGCCCAGGATCTCCGCCGCCCGGCATACCTCCCAGCGATGGTATTGCAGGCCGGTCATCCCGTTCGAGAGTTTGACCAGCCGGATGGGGTAGAGGTGGCAGGAGATGGGTTTGCGGAACGGCGTTTTCCCCTCGCTCCACGCTTTTTCGATGGCGCACCACGTCACGCCGTTCTCCCGGATCGTGTAGGCGCATTCGGCCCCGTCGACCAGCGGGGTGGTCAGGTCGCCGTCCTCGTCGATCACCGCAACGCCCTGTTCTTCAACAGCCTGTTTACCCTCCGGTGTCATATAGGGGGCGTAGCTGTCCCATTCGCCTTCCAACATGGCGATCTCCTCCTCGTCGAGCGGTGCGCCGGCGTTGCCCTCCACGCAGCATTCGCCGCGGCACGCCTTCAGGTCGCACGAGAAACGGGCGGTGAACAGCTCCAGGCTGATGATCTTGTCGTCTATCTGTATCATGGCGGAGAGGGTTGAGCGGCAAAGGTAATATTTTTCTATCTTTGCATTCATCGAACCAATCAACGAAAGAGTTATGCTGCAACGGATACAGACCGTCCACCTGCTGATCGTCGTCGCCCTGACGGCGGTGATGTTTTTCCCGAATTATGCCACCGTGAAGCTGGGGGCGATCATGCCTGCGGGCACGGTGCAGTCGGTCAGCGCCGACAGTACCATCACGCGCGTGACGGTGCCCGTGGGGGCGGAGGAGGAGGTCACCTTCAATCTGTGGGGCATTTTCCAGAACGGACACAAGGCGGTGCCGACCACGTATATGTCGGTGCTGGTGATCCTGACGCTGGCGGTGGCGTTCGTGACCATTTTCCTCTACCGCAAGCGGTGGTTGCAGGTGCGGCTCTGTTTCGCGCTGGCCATCATGCTGCTGGGGATCGAGGCGTTCATCATCCTTTATATTTATAAGCTGAAAGACGCGCTGGACGCCATGCAGTCCTATGCGATCAAGTATTCGGTCGCGGACGTGCTGCCGGTCGTGGCCCTGATCTTCGTCTATTTCGCGTTCCGGGGGATCTCGAAGGACATCGCGCTGCTCCGGTCGCTGGATCGTATCCGCTAAAGCGCCGTGAAGGAGAATAAATACGACGAGGCGGAGTTTTTCGCCCGTTACAGCGGTATGGACCGCTCGATCAGGGGATTGGCCGGAGCGGGGGAGTGGCATGAATTGAAAATGCTGTTGCCGGATTTTACCGGGCAACGGGTGTTGGATCTGGGTTGCGGTTTCGGCTGGCACTGCCGCTATGCGGTGGAGCACGGGGCGGTGGCGGCGTTGGGTATCGACCTGTCGCAGAAGATGATCGGGGAGGCGCAAAAGCGGAATGCGCTGCCGCAAATCGAGTACCGCTGTATGGCTGTTGAGGATTATGATTTCCCGCCGCAGGCGTTCGATACGGTCATCAGTTCGCTGGTTTTCCACTACCTCGAATCTTTCGGGGATATTTGCGAAAAAGTTTACCGCACGTTGACTCCGGGCGGCTCGTTCGTCTTTTCGGTCGAGCATCCGGTATTTACGGCCTACGGGCCGGAGAAGTGGTACGCCGGGCCAAACGGGGAGAACCTGCATTGGCCGGTGGACTGCTATTTCAGTGAGGGGAGGCGGGTCGCCGATTTTTTGGGCGAGGAGGTGGTGAAATACCACCGGACGCTGACGACTTATATCAACGATCTGTTCCGGGCGGGGTTTGCGGTGACGGGGGTCGTCGAGCCGCAGCCTGCTCCGGAGCTACTCGAATCGGTGCCGGGCATGCGTGACGAGCTGCGGCGGCCGATGATGCTGATCGTGGCGGCCCAGAAATAATGAAAAGAGGCTCGGGAATTTCCCGAGCCTCTTCGGTTATTCATTGTTGTACCCGAACTGCCTGAGCGCCCTGTCGTTGTTGCGCCAGTCGTCCGCCACCTTGACGAAAATCTCCAGAAAGACCTTTTTGTCCAAAAACGCCTCCAAGTCCTTCCGCGCCTCTGTCCCCACCCGTTTGAGTTTCGAACCCTGGTGGCCGATGATGATCCCTTTCTGCGACTGCCGCGCCACGTAGATCACTGCATTAATCCGGTCCAGCATCGGCGACTCTTCGTAAGACTCTATCGCCACCTCCGTGGAGTAAGGTATCTCCTTGTCGTAATTGAGCAGGATCTTCTCGCGGATGATATCGCTGGCGAAAAAACTCAGGCTCGTGTCAGTAAGGGTGTCATTCGGGTGGTAAGCCTGCCCTTCCGCCAGCAGGGCCACGATCCCGTTGA
>JAJBVQ010000219.1 GCA_020859745.1 Rikenellaceae bacterium | reverse complement strand
GCCTTGACCGGCTTGACGATGTCGAACAACCGCGAAACCACCTGTCCCACCCCGTTGAAATGGCCCGGACGGTGTTCCCCCTCCATCACCCCATCCAGCCCCCCGAAGTCGAACACCCGCGTGTCCGGCGTCGGGTAGATCTCCTCCACCGGCGGCGCGAAAACAAAATCGACGCCCGCCGCTTCGAGCAGCGCGAGGTCGGCCTCTTCCGTGCGGGGGTAATTTTCGAGATCCTTCGGGTCGTTGAACTGCGTGGGGTTGACAAAAATGCTGACCACCACCGTGTCGCAAGCCCTGCGGCACTCCCCGACCAGGGAGAGGTGCCCGGCGTGCAAAGCCCCCATCGTGGGCACAAAACCCACTGTGCCCCGGTATCCTGCGAGCTCCGAAGCCCGCCTGCAAAGTTTCATCCTCGTCTCCTTGAGATTCACAGAGACCGGTTTACGTCCGGCCTGATTTATGGCACAAAGGTAAATATTATTTTAATTCCCGCCCTTTTTTCAGGATTTCTGTCCCCACCCCTCCCCGCTCGGTGAATAAATCATTATCTTTGAGGCGAATAATTGTAAAAAAACAGATGTTAAAAAAACTGAAGAAGAAGCTGGGATTCGAAAAAACCGGCAGTAACCAGGCCGCGGAAAACCAGGCGGCCGCCGTGGGCGAGGGACGCCCGAATGTGCCGGAAGTGGCTGTAAGAGAGATCAAACGGATGTTGTTCGAGGCTTTCGCCGACCATCCCTCGCGCATATACGACTCCAAAATGGCGGCCAAGCAGATCGGCATACAGGGCAACGACGGGCGCAAGATGGTGCACGACCTGATGCGCGAGATGGCGGTGGAAGGGGTGTTCGAAAAGGTAGGCGCCGGACAGTACCGGCTGGTGCGCAAACAACTGCCGACCAAAACGGGTAAAGTCGATATGACCGCCAGCGGGATGGCCTACATTATCGTGGACGATGCCGCCGAAGGCGAAAAGGATATTATCGTCGAACCGCGCAACACCCACCACGCGATGCACGGGGACAAGGTGCGCGTGGCTATTATCGGTCGCCGCCGCGACGGGCGCATCGAGGGCGAAGTGGTCGAAACGCTGGAGATCGGCAAGCGCACTTTCGTGGGGCGCATCGAAATATCGGAGAAATACGCCTTCGTCATTATTGACTCGCGGACGATGCCGGCGGACATTTTCGTGCCGCTGCGTTCGCTGAACGGGGCGGAGAACGGGCAGAAAGTGATCGTCAAGATTACCGAGTGGCCGGAGAACTCCAAGAACCCGACCGGCGAGGTGGTGGACGTGCTGGGGAATTCGGGGGACAACAACACCGAGATGCACGCCATCCTGGCGGAATACGACCTGCCGTACCACTTCCCGACGGAGCTGGAAGCGGCTGCCGACAAAATCAAGGCGGGCATCACGCAGGCCGAGGTCAAACGCCGGAAAGATATGCGCGGGGTTACGACCTTCACGATCGATCCGGCGGATGCCAAGGACTTCGACGACGCCCTGTCGATCCGCCAGCTGCCCAACGGCAACTGGGAGGTCGGAGTGTATATCGCCGACGTGACGCATTATGTGCGGCCTGGGGATGCGATCGACGCGGAGGCGGTGGACCGGGCGACCTCGGTCTATCTGGTGGATCGTACGGTGCCGATGCTGCCGGAGAAACTCTCCAACGACCTCTGCTCGCTGAGGCCGAATGAAGAGAAGTTGACATTCTCGGCCGTTTTCGAACTGGACGAGGAGGCGCAGATCGTCAACGAGTGGTTCGGGCGGGCGGTGATTCTCTCCGACCGGCGGTTCTCGTACGAAGAGGCGCAGGCGGTGATCGAAGGCCAACCGGGGACGGAAAACGAGCCCATGAAAGATTCGGTGCTGACCCTCGACCGGCTGGCCAAGAAATTGCGGGCGGAACGGTTCCGGAACGGTTCGATCGGTTTCGAGCGCGACGAGGCCAAGTTCGTGCTGGACGAAAACGGCAAGCCGCTGAGCGTATACTTTAAGGAGATCAAGGATTCGAACCAGCTGATCGAGGAGTTCATGCTGCTGGCTAACCGCAAAGTGGCCGAGTTCATCGGGCGCAAGCGGCCGGGACAGCGGACGGAACGGACGTTCGTCTACCGTATCCACGACAAACCGAACGAGGAGAAGCTGGCGAATTTCAAAAATTTCATCACCCGCTTCGGCTACAACTTCAAAGCCGAAAAGGGCAAGGCGGTGGCCAAGGAGATGACCAAGCTGCTGGCCCAGGTCAAGGGAAAGAAGGAGGCGAATTTGGTGTCGACTCTCGCTATTCGCTCGATGGCAAAGGCGGTCTACTCGACCACCAATATCGGACACTACGGTCTGGCGTTCGACTACTACACGCACTTCACGTCGCCGATCCGGCGCTATCCGGACATGATGGTGCACCGCCTGTTGCAGCACTACCTGGACGGCGGCAAGAGCGAGGACAAGGAGACTTACGAAAAGCTGTGCGATCACTCGTCGGCCATGGAGATCCGGGCGGCGGAGGCCGAACGGGCTTCGATCAAGTACAAGATGGTCGAGTTCATGGAGGACAAGATCGGGCAGGAGTTCGACGGCTCGATCTCGGGCGTTACCGACTGGGGCATCTATGTGGAGCTTTCCGAGAACAAGATCGAGGGGATGGTGGCCCTGCGGGATATGAACGACGACTATTACGCTTTCGACGCAGAAAATTATGCGGTGGTGGGGCATACCACCGGCCGCCGCTTCACGCTGGGGGACGAGGTGCGCATCCGTATCAAGCGGGCCGACCTGGGCCGCAAACAGCTCGACTTCGAGATGGTGGGGATGATCGACTTCCACACCCGCAACCTGGACCGGTTGCCGGAACCGACTGCGCAGGGCGGGGGACTCGGGGCTTCGGCCAACGAGGCGCGGCGCGCCGCACGCGGCGGGTCGTCCAACAGGCGCGGCGGGGGCAAATCCCGGTCACGGAGCGGCAAGGGCGGAAGGGGCAAACAGGCTCCGTCCGGCGGCGAAGAATAACTAAAAACACGTATGGTCGATTTCATTGCCAGATTCGGGCGATACATGGAGGCCGAGCGCGAGACAGGCACCGGGCTAGGCCTCGCTGCCGGGTATAATACGTTGATACAGACGGACGGCGCTTTATAAGTTATACCGGAATGACCGACTACATTGCCAGATTCGGGCGATACATGGAGGCCGAGCGACGCTGCTCGGCCTCTACTGTCGATATCTATACCCGCGACCTGCGCGGCTTCGAAGCCTATATGCACGAGAGCGGCGGATCGGACGGAAAATGGCTGGAGCCGGCTGCCGTGGCGCTCGAAGATGTCCGGGGATGGATCATGCGCGAAGTCGAGGCAGGCATCGCCACCGGCAGCGTGAACCGGAAAATCTCCACCCTGCGGTCGTTCTTCCGCTACCTGATGCGGGAGGGCGTCGTGGTCAAGAATCCGGTGCACGAGATCAAGGCGCTGCGCAGCGGGCGGACGCTGCCCGCTTTCGTGGAACAGAGCCGGATGGAACAACTGGTCAAAGTGCTGGAGGAGCCTTCGGAGGAGTTCGCGATCGAACGGGACGCCATGGTCGTACTGATGCTATACGCCTGCGGCCTGCGGCGTTCCGAGCTGGCCACCCTGACCCTGGAGAGCCTCGACCTGAGGGGCGGGACGGTCAAAGTGACGGGCAAGGGAGCCAAGGAGCGGCTCGTTCCGCTGTTGCCCGAAGTGGCGGCGCGTTTGGAACACTATTTGCGGGTTCGAGGGGGTGAAAAGATTTGCGAAGACGATAAAAATTGCCTATTTTTATCCAATAAAGGCAAAAGGCTTTCGGCCATGGGAGTCTATACGATCGTGAGGGGATACCTGTCGCTGGCAGGAGTGCAGGGAAAGCGGTCGCCGCACGTGCTGCGGCACACGTTCGCCACCCACCTGATGCAGCACGGGGCCTCGGTCAGGGTGGTGCAGCAGCTTTTGGGGCACGCCTCGCTGGCCGCCACGCAGATCTACAC
>JAJBVQ010000198.1 GCA_020859745.1 Rikenellaceae bacterium | reverse complement strand
ATCGTATGCCGGTTCTTCGTAAGGGTGGGCTTTGTGAAGCGCGGCCAGCACGTTGGCCAACAGGTGTTTGGGCACAACAGTCTCGGTGCGTATCTCCGGCTCCCGGTGCAGCTCGCCGACATTTCCGACGAAAGGATGGCAGGTGTCCGAAACCGCCCGGAAGGTGCCGAAGCCTTCATTATTATAGGTGCACGAGTCGTAATTCCCGATCTGCCCGGCCCCGGCTTTCACCACGGCGCGGCGGACGTCGTCGGCCTGCGCTCCGGGCGTGTAAAAAACGAGTTTGACCAGATCGCCTTCGCGGGGGATAAGCACCTTTGTAGCGGTAAGCCCCAGCATCCTGGCCAGCCGGAAGTTCACCCCTCCCGGAGCGGAGTCCATGTTGGTGTGGGCGGAGTATATGCTCGCGCCGTGCCGGATGGCATCAGCGACAATGCGTTCCTGCGGGGTGGAGCCGGTAATATGTTTCAGTCCTTTGAACAGGAGGGGGTGGTGGCTGATAATAAGGTTGAACCCTTCCCTGACTGCCTCCCCGACGGCGGCTTCGGTCACGTCCAAAGTCAGCAAAGCGCCGGTGCACTCGGCTGTGTTCGGGTCAAACGGGCACACCTGCCAGCCGGAGTTGTCCCAGCTCTCCTGCCACGCGCGGGGCGCGGCGGCTTCGAGGGGAGCGATGATGTCGTTGAGGGTGGGCATAATATTCGCTGTTTTGGTGGGCGGCGGAGCGCGTCGGCGCGAAGCCGCAGTATGGCGTTGAGCGATAAGTGCGTTCCGTCGGAACGCCGGGCGCCCCCAAGGGGGGCAGGGGCGCCCGAATCGGGTAGTTACAGCTGATAAAACAGGCAACGCCTGCGCGTCAGCGGCGGCCCGCGCCCAAGCCGTCTAGGGTAGTTACAGCCTCATCGGTGTGCCCGCGGGCACCGCGGCTCAATCCCAGGAGCATGGGCTGTCTCGGTTCCGTGTCAACGGCGGCCTCTGCGCCGGGCAGCGAAGCTGCCGGGGGGCGGCGCGAGGCCGAACAAGGTAGTTACAGCCGATAAACAGACATCGCCTGCGCGTTAGCAAGCGGCCCATAGCCCCCCGCGGAGGCCGATAATCGGGTAATCACAGCCCTGACGGTGTGTACGCGGTACCTCCCGGACGTCCGCCCTTCGGGTTGCAGAACCCGAATCGAACTATAAGTCGAACAGGGTCGGTTCTATATAACGCGGTTTGGGCTCCTCTTGTTGCATGGCATCCGCCTCGCTTTCCTCGCTGTGTTGTTCGAGAGCTTCCTCGACGGTGACGGACTCGGCAGCCGGTACGGCGTCGTTGATCGCTTCGGCCAGCGCTTGGGTCCGAACCACGATCTCGGTGTCGGAATTCTCGGCCCCCAGCTCGGACTTGATCTCCAGCAAAGCGGCGCGGATCCGGCCCAGGTGCTCCAGGATCTGCACGTCGCGCCGCAGGGCGTTTTTGTTATCCTTGATGTATTTCTCGGCGCCGGCCAGCGTCATCCCTTTCTCCTTGACCAGGTGGTAGATAAGTTTGAGGTTCTCGACGTCCTCGGGAGTGAAAAGGCGGTTGCCTTTGGCGTTCTTGCGGGGCTTGAGCACGTCGAAGCGCTTCTCCCAGAATCGGATCAGGGAGGGGTTCACGTCGAACATCTCGGACACTTCGCCCATGCTGAAGAACATCTTCCGGGAGGGCTTTTTCTCATCTGCCATGCGGTTGCCGGGTTTGCGGTTTCAGTCTGCCAAGATAGTGATTTTTTCCGTATCTTTGCCTGCCGAAATGCAAAAGACGATCACCATACAAGGGCGTGTGCGCTCCGGGCGGCGTTTGGGCAGGACGCTGGGTTTCCCGACGGCCAACGTGCACCTGCCGCTGGCCCGCTGCCGGGAAGAGCGGTTGGGGGGTGTGTGGCTGGCGCGGATTATCCTGGAGGATACCGGCGAAAGGTACTGGGGACTGGTGAACGTGGGGGTAAGGCCGACGGTCGAGGATGCGGGCTCTTGCAAGGCGGAGGCGTGGTTGCTGGATTTCAGCGGCGACCTATACGGGAGGGATATTTCCATCGAATTGCTCCGTTTCATGCGACCGGAGGAGAAATTCGCGTCGCTCGGCGAATTGCGCGGGGCGATGGAACGGGACAGGCAAAATGCACTTAATATCATAGCAAGCGATGAATTTACCTTATAAAGTGGCCGATATGGCGCTGGCGGACTGGGGCCGCAAGGAGATCGAGGTGTCGGAACACGAGATGCCGGGGCTGATGGCCCTGCGGGAGAAATACGGGGCGGAAAAGCCGCTGCGGGGGGCGCGGATCATGGGTTCGCTGCACATGACGATCCAGACGGCGGTGCTGATCGAGACGCTGGTCGAGCTGGGGGCGGAGGTGCGGTGGTGTTCGTGCAATATCTTTTCGACACAGGACCATGCTGCGGCGGCAATCGCGGCGGCGGGGGTGCCGGTATTCGCCTGGAAGGGGGAGTCGCTGGAGGATTACTGGTGGTGCACGCAGCAGGCGCTGACTTTTCCGGGGAATAAAGGGCCGCACCTGATCGTGGACGACGGGGGGGACGCCACCCTGTTAATACATAAGGGATATGCGGCGGAGAATGACGCTTTGGTGCTGGATAAGGCGGCTTCGAACCATGAGGAACAAGTGATCCTGAACCTGTTGAAAGAGACTTTGAAGGCGGAGCCGGGCAAGTGGCACGCAATGGTTGCAGAGCTGCGGGGGGTCTCGGAGGAGACTACGACGGGGGTACACCGCCTCTACCAGATGATGGAACGCGGGGAGTTGCTGTTCCCGGCGATCAATGTCAACGACTCGGTCACGAAGTCGAAGTTCGACAACCTCTACGGCTGCCGGGAGTCGCTGGCGGACGGGATCAAGCGGGCTACGGACGTGATGATCGCGGGCAAGGTGGTGGTGGTCTGCGGCTACGGGGACGTGGGCAAGGGGTGTGCGGCGAGTATGCGGCATTATGGTGCCAGGGTCATTGTGACGGAGATCGACCCGATCTGCGCCTTGCAGGCGGCGATGGAGGGGTTCGAGGTCAAGACGGTGGAGGATGCGTTGCCGGAGGGGAATATCTTTGTCACGACCACGGGCAACCGGGATATTATTACGCTGGAGCATATGCAGGGGATGCGCGACCAGGCGATCGTCTGCAACATCGGCCATTTCGACAACGAGATCCAGATGGATCGGCTGAATGGTTTTGCGGGGGCGACCCGGACGGAGATCAAGCCGCAGGTGGACAAGTACACTTTTGCGGACGATGGACATTCTATATTTATACTGGCAGAGGGGCGTCTGGTCAATCTGGGCTGCGCGACGGGCCATCCGTCGTTCGTGATGAGCAATTCGTTCACGAACCAAACGCTGGCCCAGTTGGAGCTGTGGCGGAAGGATTACGAGGTGGGGGTTTACCGCTTGCCGAAACACTTGGACGAGGAGGTCGCGCGGCTGCACCTGGAACGGATCGGGGTGTGCCTGACGCGGCTCACGCCCCAGCAGGCGGAGTATATTGGGGTGCCGGTCGAGGGGCCGTACAAGGCGGATTTTTACCGGTACTAGCGGTTCGTCGTTTGTATTTTCGGAAGCCTTCCCTTTCCTGCAATGGATAGGGAAGGCTTTTTTTGCAGCCCGAAGCGCATGCTTCGGGCTACGGTGGCTTTTACGGGGCGTTTCGCAAAAATACGGCATTGGGCGAGTAGCTCGGTTCCCATGCCAATGGCGGCCTTTGCGCCGGACGGCTGGAAGCCGTCGGGGGGACGGCGCAAGGCCGAACCCGAGAGAGCAAATAGCGCGTTCCGTGAGTAACGCCGGGCGCCGCTGGGGGGCAGGGCGCGACGAAAACGAGAGGGCGAATAGCTTCTGTCCGGAACAAGGAAACGCATGTTCGGTTTCCCGCGTCAGCGGCGTTTCGGCGGTGTGTTTTCGGGTCGCAGCCTGCGCGGCCGCTCCGAACGAAGTGAGGTTGCGGGCCTCCGCTATTGGCGAAGTAAACTCCCGGATCGAGTGCCGAGCGGCACCGGCCC
>JAJBVQ010000153.1 GCA_020859745.1 Rikenellaceae bacterium | reverse complement strand
GCGTGGGGCCGATCGGAGTGGCCAAGCACCTGACGCCGTTCCTGCCGTCGCACTCGATCGTAAAGACCGGAGGGACGGAGGGGATCACGGCAGTGTCGGCGGCTCCTTGGGGCAGCGCGATGGTGCAGGCGATCTCCTACGGCTATATCAAGATGCTGGGGGCGAGCGGCTTGCGCCGGGCGTCGGAGATGGCGATCGTGGCGGCCAATTATATGGCATGCGCTTTGAAAGGACATTACGGGATCGTCTACACGGGCGAAACCGGGCGTGTGGGGCACGAGATGATCGTGGACTGCCGGAACTTCCGGGCAGACTACGGGGTCGAGACGGGGGATATCGCGCGGCGGCTGATGGACTATGGGTTCCATGCGCCGACGCTGTCGTTCCCGGTGCACGACACGCTGATGGTGGAGCCGACGGAGAGCGAGCCGAAGGCGGAACTGGACCGTTTCCTCGAAACGCTGATCGCGATCAAAGCGGAATGCGAGGCGGGGATCGGGCAGGAGGATCATATCGTGAAGAACGCGCCGCACACCTCACTTGAGTGTTGTGGAGAGTGGTCGCACCCGTATTCGCGAATGCAGGCGGCGTTCCCGCTGCCGTGGGTGGCGGAGAACAAGTTCTGGCCGTATGTGTCGAAGATCGACGCGGGGTATGGGGACAGGAACCTGGTGTGTACGTGCGACCCGCTGGAGTCATACCTGTAAAGTCGTTTCCCGCGGCAGCGGACAGGCCGGAGCCACCCAGGGCGGAGGGCTGCAACCCACGCTTCGCTTGGTTTCGCCCCCGCTGGCTCCGGCCTGATGAAAACTTAGGAACGAACTGTTTAGTGCAAAATATCAAGAGTGCAGAGTCCGTTAGTTAGTCGATTACCAAATAACAATAGATGAAAATTTCAGAAAACAAATTCGTATAGTTGGCATATACACTGACGGTCGACGGCCAGGTGGCCGACCAGGCTACGGCGGAGCGTCCGTTGGAATTCGTTTACGGCGTGGGCATGCTCCTGCCTAAGTTCGAGGAGTTTATCGCCGGCAAGGAAGTCGGGGACAAATTCGAGTTCGTACTCACTCCGGCGGAAGGATACGGCGAGGTCAACCCGCAGGCGGTTGTTAATCTGCCCAAAGATGTGTTTATGGTGGACGGGGCCATTCCGGACGATATGCTGGTGGTGGGCAACGTGCTGCCGATGGCCGACCAGGCCGGTAACCGGCTGATGGGTACCGTCAAGGCGGTGAACGAAAACGATGTCGCTATGGATTTCAACCACCCGATGGCCGGCAAAACGCTCAACTTTACGGGCGAGATCCTCGGCGTGCGCGAAGCCACTCCGGAAGATCTGATGCCGGCGGGCGGCGGTTGCTCCTGCGGGGGCGACTGTGGCGATGGTTGCGACGGCGGTGACTGCGGGGATGGCGGTTGCGGCGACGGTTGCGGTTGCCACTAATCTCTCTGCTCCGGCTGGCGATACGCGTTGCCGGATGCAGGTTTATCGGTTTATTTACGAAGAGGTTTTCGTGCCGGGGCGGATTTTTGCCTTCAGGGTCGCGGAAACTTCTTCTTTTTTGCAAAAAGATCATTTATGGCCGGTTGGACCCAGGGTTTCAGCCTCTTTATGTTGTTTTTGTCAGTCGGTGCGGCCCGCGCGGGGGAGATGCAGGCGGATACGGCCCGGCGGGGGTTGGAGTATTGGGGCAGCGATCCTTATGCGGCTTTGGCGGTCGCCAAACAGCAGCGGAAACTGCTTTTGGTGGAGTTCTATGCCGACTGGAACCACCGCAGCCGCTGGATGTCGGAGCGGGTGCTGGGCGATTCGGCGGTACGGTCGCTTGTCGAGGCCCGGTTCGTGGCGGTACAGGTGCCGACGGGAACTGCGGACGGGGCCGATCTGGCGGGGGTATACCAAGTGACGGGTTATCCCGCGATCCTGATATTCAACGCGAACGGCGATGTGCTGGACAAGATCGACGTGACGCTCGATCCGGAGGATTTCGAACAGCGCATTCAGACGATCCTGATGGCGGTGCAGGGGACCGGGACGTGGCGTTTGAGGCAGGTCTATGCGGCGGCGGAGCAGTCGGATACGGAGGCGACCGATGCGGCGGTGGCGCAGTTCCTGGGGGGACAGCTGCCGCAGGACGTGGCTAACGGGGTGGTGTGGCCGATGTTCGAGAACAGCGTGGTGACGCGGTACGGTTCGACGGCGTTCAACTACCTGATCTCGCACGTGGATTTGTTCCGTCAGGAGATCGGGCGGGAGGAGGTGGATGCGGTACTGACGGATGCGTTGCTGCAATCGATGCTGCCGTATGTGGTGGGAAGCGTGCCATACGGGGCGGACGTGGCGGAGGCTATGATCCGGACAGCTGAAAGCCTGGAGCTGCCCGCTGTGCTGTCGTTACAGTCGATGTCGGACGTGGCGGCGCTCCGTGAAGCGGAGGATTTGTCCCTGTTCGTCGCACGGCTGGGCCTGCTGCTGGACGTGGTGCCGGAGTCGTACCACCTGCCGCTGGCGATGTCGCTGGATATCGTGGCGGAGCGCGGTTCGAGGGAGGCCAGGGGTGCGGCGCTGAAGATCGTGAACCGGGTCCATACCTCCCTGCAATCGCCTGCCAATGCGGCTATGCTGGAACTCCTGCGTGATCGTTTGAAATAAATTCCATATCTTTACATCTCTTAAATTTTAACGGTTCGTTTATTCGCATGTATTTGTACCGTATTGCCGCTTTCTAATTTCCGGCTTTTTGCGGCTCGTTTCGCCCGCCACTCGGATCGGTCTTGTGAACTCGGGTGGGACGCCAGGGAGTGGTTGCATCGAGCATCGCGAGAGTTGCGGGCCTCCCGAGGGGAGGCGTCCGGCCCGCCCGCTGGCGCGGAAACGTAGGGCAAGTATAGCCCGAGAAGTTCAACGGGACTTTTTTTAAAGAAAGAACAGCCACACACGGCGCAATGACAAATAAACGAACGATAAATAACAGTAGGTAAGATGAAGATTTCGTACAACTGGCTGAAAGACTATATCAAGACCGACCTGACGGCGGAGAAAGCGGCGGAGATACTGACCGCGGCGGGGCTGGAGATCGAGGGCATCGAGAAGGTGGAGAGCATCCGCGGGGGATTGGCGGGGTTGGTGGTGGCCGAGGTGCTGACCTGCACCGACCATCCGGATTCGGATCATCTGCATATTACGACCGTGTCGGTCGGGGATGGCGGAGAGCCGTTGCAGGTGGTGTGCGGAGCGCCGAACGTCGCGGCCGGGCAGAAAGTTATACTGGCGCAGATCGGGCCGAACCTCTACCCGAGCGGCGAAGAGGAGGGCTTCAAGATCAAGAAATCGAAAATCCGGGGCGTCGAGTCGATGGGGATGCTGTGCGCGGAGGATGAGATCGGGGTGGGGACTTCCCATGACGGGATCATCGTGCTCGACCCGGCTGTGAAGGCGGGCACGCCGGCGGCGGAGGTGTACGATTTGCAGGACGATTACGTGTTCGAGGTGGGACTGACCCCGAATCGGATAGACGCGGCGTCGCACTACGGGGTGGCGCGTGATCTGGCGGCGTACCTGACGGCCAATGGAGCGGCGACGGCGGCGCGGCTGGCGGATGTATCGGCGTTCCGGGTGGACGATGCGAAGGCGTTGCCGGTAACGGTTACGGTGGAGGATCCGGCGGGGGCGCCGAGGTATGCGGGGGTGACGGTGAAAGGGGTGAAGGTGGGGCCGAGTCCGGATTGGTTGCAGCAAAAGCTGCGGGCGATCGGTATGAACCCGAAGAACAATGTGGTGGACATTACCAATTTCGTGATGCACGAATGCGGGCAGCCGCTCCACGCGTTCGATATGGGCAAAGTGAGCGGACATCGGATTATTGTGCGGCGTGCGGTGGAGGGGGAGCCGTTCGTGACTTTGGATGGCGTGGAACGCAAACTGTCGGGTGAGGATCTGGTCATTGGCGACGACAAGCGGCCTATGTGCCTGGCGGGGGTGTTCGGGGGGATGGACAGCGGGGTGACGGACGCGACGACGGATATTTTCATCGA
>JAJBVQ010000139.1 GCA_020859745.1 Rikenellaceae bacterium | reverse complement strand
AACCCGTGCGCGAGCTGAACAAGTACGACAAAGAGCTGCTCAAGCTCGACGAGAAGGTCAATATCATCAACGCCCTGTTCGCCGGCCAGATGCTGGCCATCTTCCCGCACGACGGTACGCTGGACAACAACGACGCGTGGTATTCGCCTGGCGATGACATGGGCGCGTTCCGGGGGCAGGACTCGATGTTCGTCACCAAGATATTCCCGTGGTTCGCCACCGAATCCATGAAGTCCGTCGAGTCGGGCGACGGGAGCGTGCCGCAGGAGATCGCGGGGATGATCGCCACCTACCAGAACGCCAAGGCGAAAGCCTTCCATATCGACCAGAAGCGGATCGAGGCCGAGATGCTCTACAACCGGCTGAACCTGTTCAAGTGGGCCGGGTTCTTCTATATGGGCTTCGGCCTGCTCCTGATCCTGGCCCTGATCTTCAGGCTCGTCAATCCGTCCAAAGGGTGGCGCGTCATAGTGGGGATATTGACCGGGATTATTGTGGTCATTTTCCTCGGCCAGACCTTCGGGGTGGGGCTGCGGTGGTATATATCGGGGCGGCCTCCCGTATCGAACGCCTACGAGTCCATGATTTTCGTGGCGTGGGCCACCGCCGTCGCGGGGTTGGCATTCGGCTGGCGGTCGCGGATGACCATGGCGCTGGCTGCGTTCCTATCGGGCGTGCTGATGTTCGTATCGACGCTCAACTGGATGGATCCCGAGATCACGCCTTTGGTTCCGGTGCTCAAATCGCCGTGGCTGCTGGTTCACGTGGCTGCCATTACGGGAAGCTACGGATTCTTCGGCATCGGGTTCCTGCTGGGGCTGATCTCGCTGCTGATCATGGCATGCAAAACGAAGAAAAATGCCGGGCGGCTCGACGGCCAGATCCGCGAGATGACTATCATAAACGAAATGGCATTGACCGTGGGGCTCGTGCTGCTCACCGCCGGGACGTTCCTCGGCGCCGTTTGGGCCAACGAGTCGTGGGGCCGTTATTGGGGCTGGGACCCGAAGGAGACTTGGGCGCTGATCACCATGATCGTCTACGCCTTCATCATCCACGCCCGGTTCGTGCCGGCCGTCAAGCGCGGCGGGGACTATCTGTTCGACCTGATGACGGTGATCGGGCTGGGGGCCGTGCTGATGACCTTTTTCGGGGTGAATTACTACCTGAGCGGCATGCACTCCTACGGGGCCGACTCCGCGCCGCCCGCGCTATATGCTATTTGGGTGGTCTACGGGGTGGCGGCTGTGATCGCCGTGCTGGCCTGGCGCAAGCGGCGGCTTCGATAAACGTACGGTTAAGATTAAGTTTCCGCGTCAGCGGTCAGCCCGCAGGTGCCGCTCGGCACTCGAACCGGGAGTTTACTTCGCTTAAGGCGGAGGGCTACAATGAGGTAGTTGCAGCCCTAACGGTGTGCCCGCGGCACTCTCCGCTGGCTGCGGGACGTACAAAACGTGCTATTTAATCGTACGGTTAAAAACTATTTTACAGACCCGGAACCAGTGGCGGGCAAAACCGAGCGCAGCGAGTGTTGCAGCCCTCCACCCGGGGTGGTTCCGGGCTGACCGCTGGCGCGGCAGCCGTTGGCTGTTTTGTCGAACCTGCCGATTGCATAATAACCCTACGATTTCCCTCGAATCGTCCCGGTTCCGCGTATCTTTAGATACCGGAACCGTTTTTTTGCACCCCCGACATCCGAAATCCCGGTTCGTTGCGTCTTATGTACAGAAAGGCAAATAATAACACAGAATACCATGAAAAGAACAATCCTATGCACCCTGGTCAGTCTGGGGACGATCTTCGGAAGCACATCCGCCCTGCTGGCAGGCAATCCGGCCGATGCTATCCCTGTGCCCGCACAGGGCGACACCGCCGCTTCGGCGGCGCCGGCCGACACGCTGACGGTACTTGCCGCACCGGCGCCGTCCGTAGCCGAAGCCAAAACCGACAGCCTGCTCCAACTCCTCGACCAGCGGCTGGCCGATCTGGAGCAGAGCGTGACGCAGGTACGCAATATGTCCTACTCACATTCCGAGATTGACGGACAATACGTGATGGTCGTACTGGTGGTAGCTTTGATTGCCGCCGCTTTGGTTATCATGACCTTCGCCATGCTGAAATACCGCTATCGCCGGCGCGTAAAGATATATGAACTCGAACGGCTGCGGATCGAACGCGGCGAACAGTTGCCCGTGCCCGAACAGACCGAAGTCCCGTTGACCATTTTCGTTCGGCGCCTGTTGGTGACCGGGATCATCGGTTTCGTGATACTGGCCTGGGTCGGAGTCGTCAACCTGAGCTATATGCGCTTCTTCTCGTCGATATTGCTGTGGGCATTGATCGCCGGGGTAGGGTATGCAGTCGTTTACTTGTTCCGCCTGTACGTGCAGCGCCGTGACGAGAACCGATAAATACAGCCTCGTCGTGGATCTGTTGCTGGTGCGGAAGGTGAAAGCCTCGGGTGACCGCGCCGCATTCGGGAGACTGGTCGAACAGTACCAGTCTCCCCTGCGGCGCTACCTGACCCACCTGACCGCGGGCGACCGGTTCCGGGCCGACGATCTGGCGCAGGAGACCTTTCTGAAGGCCTTCACCTCCATCCGCCAGTTCTCGGGCCTGGGATCGTTCCGCGCGTGGCTATTCCGCATTGCCTACCGCACCTTTCTGGACAGCTGCCGGTCGGCGAAGCTGACGCAGGAGCTCGATCAGGTGACCGGCGGGTGCGAAATGTCGTCCGAAACCACTATCTTGCAGAGTGCGCTGGCCTGTCTGGACGACACCGAGCGCAACGTGATCCTGCTCTCGGCCGTCGAACAACTTTCCCACAGCCAGATAGCCCACGTGGCCGATATGCCGTTGGGAACGGTCAAGAGCGTGGTGGCGCGGGCGAAAACCAAACTGAGGGATTACCTGAAAAACGAAGAGCTATGAAAAGAAGAGAGATACAAAACGATCCGCTGGAGCGGCTGTTCGTCCGGGCGAGGGAAGAGCGTGTGCCGGACGACGGCTTTACGCAGCGCGTCGTCGGCCGGATCGTGATCCCGCCGTCACGGAACTCCTACCGCGTCCCGACGTTGGCCACGGCTTTCGCCTCCGTGCTCGTGATCGTCTGGATGGCCTTCTCCGGATTCAGCGTCACCGACTTCACCGCCCGGCTGTCCCGGGAACAGTCCGGCGGGATACGGCTGATCCCTCAGTCGTGGACCATACCGAATACGCAGAAGGAAGATACTAACACCCCGAATCATGCAGATAATTAAAGTTTTGCTGACCGGAGCCGCCCTTATGACGGCGGTTCCCGCTTTTTCACAGGATTCCGGAACCATCGTCGCCGGACAAGTGGTCAACCGTACGGCCGGGGATCCGGAGGTGGTGACGTGGAACCTCTGCGATCCGATCGTCAATGACCGCATGGGGACACGGCTGGCGGAGGACGGGACATTCCGCTTCGAGACCGGCGCGATCACCCGGTTCCATAACGCCACCATCAACTGCGGCAAATTCATTAACTTTTTCATCGCCCCCGGCGATTCTGTCCACCTGACCATCGACGCCGCCAAACTCCGGGAGGGGGCAGTGGACGCCGTCCGTTTCGGCGGATCGCATGCTGCCGATAACGCCCGGTTGTACCCCATACTGGACTACCTGTACGAACGCCTTTACAGTTATCCGGAGCCTCTGGATATCACCGCGGCCCCGGAAGCCGTCATTGCGCAGATCCGAGAGCGCACCGGGCAGGCTTCCGACTCATTGGACGTTTATATGCGGCGCAAGGGGATCGTCCTGAATGAAGCCGTACGGGACTTTGTGCGGCGGGACATGATATTCACGCTGGCCAACCAGCTGCTGGAGTACCGTCAGGACGATCCCGCCGGGCGGCTGGAGTTGTTCGGCGACCCCTTTTTCGGGATACATGACACCCTGAACTTCAACACCATGATGTTCCCCTACCACCTGAGAGCTTACATGCAGACGAAAATTTCCGCCGATACGGCCGTTATTGCGGCCGGGGAGCGCGGCGATTTCGTCACCGCCGCCCGAGGCGGTATACGCATACTGGCGGACGAATCGGCGACCGCCAGCCGGGATGCCATGTTGTGGGGGTACCTCTCGCATATCCTCGAATATTTCCCTGCTTTGTGCGATTCGGTGCCCGAAGCGAGGTCGGCGTTCCTCGATCCTGCTTTGGGAAAACGGCTCGAAGCGTTGTGCCGTAAAATGTCCGGCGCCCCCTCGTTCTCCGACACCCCGGTCAAAGGTGTCGCCTATCTGAATGCGGACGGCACGGTTGAGGCGGTGCCCGAAGGGGATATGTTCGCTTACCTAGCGGCAAAGTATCCGGGAAAGGTGCTCTATATCGACATTTACGCGACGTGGTGCGGGCCGTGCCGGACGGAGATGAAGGAGGCTCCGGCTCTGCACAAGGTGATGCACGGCAGGGATGTGGTGTTCGTGAACCTTTGTCTGGGATCGGACAAGGAGGCTTGGCTCAAAACGGTGGCGCAGATGAATCTGCAAGGGGAGAATTACTGGTTCGACGCGGACGCCACGCAGTTGTTCCTCGGGGCTTACAACTTGTCGGGCTATCCGACCTATATTCTGGTCGGCAAGGATGGCCGGATCGCGACGATGAAGGCGGAGCGGCCGTCCACCCTGACGCAGGTGTCCCGACAGATCGACGGGCTTCTGGCAGAATAGCTCTTCTCCCCGAAATATGAAAAAAGTAGTCTTTCTGTTCATTATCCTGTTCGGTTGCGTGCGGGTCATGGGGCAGGAACGTATCGTTACGACGACCGACAGCGTGCGGCTTTATGTGAAAGTCAAAGGGAGCGGGCCGTACCTGCTTTATCTGCATGGCGGCCCCGGATCGGGGTCGTATTGGCTCGAAAATTTCTCCGGGGAATTTTTCGAGCGGCATTTCACCATGGTCTACCTGGATCAGCGGGGGGTAGGGCGCTCTTCATCGCCCCCGGACGGCAACTATTCAATGGATCGGATGGCAGCCGACTTCGAGCAAGTGCGTCAAGAGCTGCATATCGACCGGTGGCTTACGCTGGGACACTCGTTCGGCGGAATCCTGCAAATGGGATATATCGAACGCTGTCCCGCTTCGGTCGAAGGGATGATCATGCTGAACAATACGCTGTCCCTGAATGACAGTTTCGAAAACGGATGGCTGAAAAAAACGGAGGAGTTGCTGCAAAACGAAGACTGCGCGTTCCTGCATGACGATTCGCTTTCCGGCATGGATAAACTGGCAATTGCGGCAGGTAGGCTCCAAGAGAAAAATATCAGTTGGAAAATATTCTATGCCTCCCCGGAAAGCGAGGTACGGTTGAACAGGTCGTTCTCAGAACTGGCGCATTTCAACAATGATTTTTCCGGCAATTTCGCCCGCTTTCCCGAATACTTTCGGGACTACCGGCCCGCAACATCCGGGATCGGAGTGCCTGTCCTGTTCTTTTACGGGCGAAATGACTGGAGTGTCGGCCCGGAGCACTACAAAGGGGTGCACTTTCCGAACATGATCCTTTGGGGAAGCGACGTAGGGCATATGCCGTTTCTTGAGAACTGCGAAGATATGGAGCATTCGATCGAAGTTTATTTGACCCGGAACGGCTTCGTTCAGTAGGGGTATTCTGCCGCTTTGCTTGGAACCTGAAAAAACAAAATACCCTTTTGCATCAAGCAAAAGGGTATTTCGGTAAAAGGAAAAAAGTCGTGAATTAAGACATAAAATAATTCCGCATACGTTCGAACAGATTTCGCGCCTTCGCCGCCGAAGCGTTCGGTTTGAAATTCTCCGACGTGCGGAGTTTTTCCAGCGCCTCCTTCTCCGCCGGCGACACATGCGCCGGGATATGGATATCCACCACCACCAGCAAGTCGCCCGTTCCGTAGCCGTTCACGTCCGGGATCCCCTTGCCCCGCAAGCGCAGCACACGGCCCGCCACCGTCCCCGGCTCGATCTTGATGCGCGCCTTGCCGTCCACCGTCGGTATCTCCACCGAACTGCCCAGCACCGCGTCCGCGATATTCAGCTGTAAATTGTATATCAGGTCGTTCCCTTCCCGTTTCAGCTCCGGGTGCGGCTCCTCCTCGATCACCACCAGCAGGTCGCCGTTGATGCCCCCGTGTTTGGCCGCATTGCCCTTGCCGGCCACGGAGAGCTGCATGCCCTCGCCCACCCCCGCAGGGATATTGATCTCGACAATCTCTTCGCCCTTGACCGTGCCGTTGCCGTGGCACTTCGGGCACGGGTTGGTGATGACCTTCCCGCTGCCGTCGCACGTGGGGCAGGTGGTCGTGGTCTGCGTCCGGCCGAAAAAGGTATTGACCACCTGGGTCACATGCCCCGACCCGCCGCAAGTGGAGCAGGTGGTGTACGAATTGGCGTCCTTCGCCCCCGTGCCGCCGCACTGGTCGCAGGTGACGTCCTTCTTGATCTTGAGCTTCTTGGTGGTTCCCTTGACGATCTCCGCCAGCGTCAGCTTGACCTTCACGCGCAGGTCGCTGCCGCGGTTCACCGACTTGCCGCTGTATCCCGAGCCCGACGTTCCCGAACTGAAACCGCCGAAGCGGCCGCCGCCGAAAATATCGCCGAACCGCGAGAAAATGTCCTCCATGGTGAAGCCGCCGTATTCGCCCCCGAAATCGCCGAAGCCGCCCGCACCGCCGGAAGCCGCACCGCCCATGCCCGCATGGCCGAACTGGTCGTAACGGGCCTTTTTGTCCGGGTTGCTCAGCACGTCGTAAGCCTCGGCCGCCTCCTTGAACTTCTCCTCGGCGTTCTTGTCTCCCGGGTTCTTGTCCGGGTGGAACTGGATCGCAGCCTTGCGGTACGCCTTCTTGATCTCGTCCGCAGACGCGTCGCGGCCGACGCCCAGCACCTCGTAATAGTCTCTTTTATTTGCCATTATGTTGTTTTGATTCTTCTTTGACGATGCCCGGCGGAACTATTCCCCCACGACCACTTTGGCAAAGCGCAGGACTTTGTCTTTCAGCATATAGCCCGTCTGCACCACGTCGATCACCGTGCCTTTCTTCTGCGGGTCGTCCACCGGCACCTTGGCCACGGCATCGTGGAAATCGACATCCATCGGCTTGCCCAGCGCGTCGATCGGGGTCACCCCCTTGGATTTGAGAATATCCAGGAACTTCTGGTAGATCAGCCGGATGCCTTCGCACTCCGCAGCCACGTGCTCTTTACCGTCGAGCGCCGCCACAGCCCGTTCGAAATCGTCCACCACCGGGATAATCGCCTTGATGACATCTTCCCCGCCGCTGGCGACGAGATCCATTTTCTCCTTGAGCGTCCGTTTGCGGAAGTTGTCGAACTCGGCGGACAAACGCATGTACTTATCCTGCCACGCTTTGCACTCCTCTGCCATTTTGTCGTTTTCCTGCTCCGCTTCGACGTCCCGGATATCCTGGTCGGGTGTCAGGGTGTCAGTGTCGATCGTAGGCTCAGGAACCGTGTCGTCCAGCGTCTTGTTTTCAAATTCCTGATTTTCAATATTGTTCTCGTGATTTTCCATAGCGATTGCTTATTATTCCCTATGGGAACTGTCAAATAGCGTACCAATTCATTTGGGCGCGGCGGCGAAGACCGAGCGCAAAATTTCCATCTGCCGGGCGGGGTTGAATTTCCCATCGACCACCGCGTAACAGGCCTCCCGGGTTGCTTCCCGTTGCTCTTGTGTCAGCTCCAGCCACGGCCTGACAGCCTCCGCCAGGGAAACCGTGTCGCCCTCCGCGAACAACGAGCCGCTGACGCCGGGCGTGACGGCTTCGTACTCCGGCCCCTGCTTGTCCCCGTTGGCATGGGTCACCACCGGGGTGCCGAACGTCAGCGAGTGGATCGCCGTCAGCCCCACGTTCCCGGGGCTCACGCACGCCGCGCTGTAATAGAGGAACGACCCGATGATGTGGTCGTCGTAAGTCTCACCGTAGAACCAGACCCGGTCGGTCAGCCCCAATGCCCCGGCCTGTTTTTCGAGTTGGTCTCGCGCGGGGCCGTCACCGACCAGCACGAGGTTGCAGTGAGCGCCGCTTTTCCCGAGCGCCGCCATCGCGTCGAGCAGCATATCCAGCCGCTTGGAGGCCGTCAGCCGCCCGACGAAGGTGAGTAGGGGCAGGTCGTTGCCGAAATAGTTCCGGATAAATCCCCGGTCGCCGATGCGGCTCCGGATGGCCAGCTGTTTGTCGTAGTCGAGCGAGTTGTAGATCACGGTCATCCGCCCGGCGGGATAGCCTTTATCGAGCAGTAGGCGGTAGGGCCGCTCGCCGTAGAGCAGCAGGTGTCCCGCCAGCCGGAAGTACCACATATTCTTGCGCAGTTTCATCCCGCGCTCATCGCCGTGCAGCCCGTGCGACCAGAGGTAGACGGGTTTTCCCCGCAGCCGGGCCCAAAGGGCGATGATCCAGTTGGAGCGTATGCCGGGGTTCCCGGTCAGGATATAGGCGTCGTAGTTTTTGGCGAAAGCTTTGCGCAAGGCTCCTTTCTGCCACACGAGTTTGCCGCCTTTGCGGTAGACGTTATGCAGGTATCCGCCGAACCCGTTGAGGCTGCGTATGTCCATCAGGGCGATGCCACCGGTGGACTCTTCCCCGGCGAGGATGTCGAATTCCAGCCCGGGATCGCGGTCCATCAGGCGGTAGATGCCTTCGCGGTAGAGCGGCGCGATGTTGAATATGCAGCATATCTTCATTCCGTCTGCAAAGATACGCCCTTTTTTCTTGGAGATTGAGGCAACCGTACCTTTTCTGAAGAAAAGGTACCCAAAAGACTTCCAGATAGCTACGCTCGTCCTTAGTCTGCCGAAGTCCTTATTTTTTGGCGAACGGAGTGGGGCTGGCCCGAAGGGCTTTAAGCCCCACCCGTTGCGCCAAAAGTGAGGCTGTGATAGATTTAGGATGCGCCAGCATCCTCGAAAGTTTTTTTGGTTCTTTTTGTTCACAAAAAGAACAGTACCCTCCAATCCCAGGAAAAGGGCATATCTTTGTGAGAAGATATGAAAATCCTGATCGTACATAACCGTTACAGCCGCGCCGGCGGCGAAGAAGGCGTCGTCGCCTTCCAGCGGAAGCTGCTCGAAAGCCGCGGCCATACCGTTATTATGTACGAGCGGTCGTATGATGAAATCCGGAACTGGCGGTTCGGGCGGCTGGCCTCTTTGTTCTCCGCCCTCTATAACCGCAAGTCCGTGCGCGAGATCCGGGAATTGGTGCAAAAAGAGCGCCCCGACGTGGCGATCGTGCACAACCTGTTCCCCGTCATTTCGCCCGCCGTGCTGCCCGTGCTGAAAAAGGCCGGCGTCCGGGTGCTGATGACCCTGCACAACTACCGGCTGGTCTGCCCCACAGGGATTTTCTATACCGGCGGTCGGATCTGCGAGCGGTGCGGCCGATGCGCCGGACGCGAGTGGAACTGTCTGACCCATAAGTGCGAAGGATCGTGGGCCGGGAACTTCGGCTACGCCCTGCGGGGATGGTGGAGCCGGGTGCGGGGTTATTACTCCCGGAACGTAGACCGGTTCCTGGCCCTGTCGGATTTCCAGCGCAATATACTCAGCCGCTATACCGGTATTCCGGCCGAGCGGTTTGCCGTGGTGCCGAACTGTATCGATCCGGCGGCGATGCCGGAACCCAACGGTTCCGGCATTGACCGGGGGAGGCGTTACGTCGCTTATGCCGGGCGGCTGAGCCGCGAAAAGGGAATCGACCTGCTGTTCGAAACGGCCCGGATGCTGCCGCAGGTCGAATTCCGCGTGGCCGGGACGGCGGCCGAAGGATACGTTTTGCCGGAAGTCCCGGAAAACGTGCGGCTGCTGGGACAACTGGACAAGTCGGGGCTGGCTGACCTTTATGCCGGGGCTTTGGCTGCGGTGGTGACGAGCCGCTGGTACGAAGGTTTTCCCCTCTCGGTGATCGAAGCGATGTATTACGCGGCTCCCGCGGTGGTGCCGGAGCTGGGGGGGCTGCCGGAGATCGTCGCGGACGGCGATGCGGGGCTGACCTATCCGGCAGGATCGGCAGCCACGCTGGCCGAACGCATCGCCTCGCTGGCCGGCGATCCCCAAAAAGCCGCCATGCTGGGGCTAAAAGGCAGGCAGCTTGTCCTCGACCGCTACAATCCCGACTTTTATTATCGTTTATTGGTCGAAAACGCCGGTTAACTTCCTCTTTGCGGCATGATATCTGCAATCGCTACGGGTCGTAATCAATAGTATCTCCGAATCATGTCGACCAAGCTTTTTTCCCCGCTCGCGCTGCGGGCGGTCACTCTTCGCAACCGTATCGCCGTATCGCCCATGTGCCAGTATTCCGCCCACAGCGGCTATGCCGACGACTGGCATCTGGTACACTACGGCAGCCGCGCCGTGGGCGGCGCCGGCCTGATCCTGGTCGAGGCCACCGCGGTGCGTCCCGAAGGGCGCATCACGCCTGACGACCTCGGCCTGTGGGACGACGGCCATATCCCCAAACTGCGCCGCATCGCCTCGTTCATCGAGGCGCAGGGCTGCGCGGCGGGCATCCAGCTGGCCCACGCCGGACGCAAAGGGAGCATCTCTTCCGAATGGAAAGGAGGCGGCCGCTACCTGCCGGCCCAGGACGGCGGATGGCGCACGGTAGGCCCGTCGGCCATTCCGTTCAGCGACGAAATGCCCGCCCCGAGGGCACTCACCGCTCAGGAGGTACGGCTGGTGGCCTGCGATTTCGCCGGGGCGGCCCGGCGGGCGGCCGAAGCGGGATTCCGGGTCATCGAGATCCATGCGGCCCACGGCTACCTGCTCCACGAATTCCTCTCCCCATTGTCAAACAACCGCACGGACGAGTATGGCGGCAGTTTCGAGAACCGCGTGCGGCTCTTGCTGGAGACGGTCGAGGGGGTGCGGAACGCGATCCCCGATTCGCTGCCGTTGCTGGTGCGCATCTCGGCGACCGACTGGGCCGACGGCGGCTGGGACGTGGACCAGTCTGTGAAACTGGCCGGCCTGCTCCAACAGCGCGGCGTGGATCTGATCGACGTGTCGGGCGGCGGCTTGGTGCCATACGCCGTCATACCCGCGGAACCGGGCTACCAGGTGCCGTTCGCGGCGCGTATCCGGAAGGAGACGGGCCTGCGAACCGGGGCGGTGGGGCTGATTACGGAGGCGGCGCAGGCCGAGGCGATCCTCGAAGCGGGCGACGCCGACCTGATCCTGATGGGGCGCGAATTGCTGCGCGACCCCTATTTCCCGCTCCACGCGGCAGCCCGATTGTACGAGGATGTCAAGTGGCCGGTGCAGTATGCGCGGGCGAAAATGAAAAGAAATTAAAGTGAGATAGCAAATTATGTACGTTTTTTGCTGTAAAAAGGTTGGGACGGGGCGGAGTATGGATATTATCGAGGGAGGCAGTGAGTCATGAAAATAGCGATCAGCGGGGCTACCGGATTTGTGGGGAGCCATTTAAGTGCATTTTTGAGGGAACGCGGAGATGAGGTCTTATCGTTGCCGAGGGAACTTTTTACCGAAGGCGAGCAGGCGACGCTCGCGGGGGTGCTGTCGCAGTGCGACGCGGTGATCAACCTGGCGGGGGCGACGCTCAACAAACGGTGGACAGAGGCATACCGGCAAGAGATGTACGACAGCCGGATCGGAACCACGCGGGCTATCGTCGAAGCGATTAATTCGCTGAAAAACAAGCCGGCGTTGTTTATTTCGGCTTCAGCGGTGGGGTACTACCCGTCGGCGGGCTGCTACGGGGAGTCGGACGCCCGCAAAGGGGACGGTTTCCTCGCCGACCTGTGCCGGGACTGGGAGGACGAAGCGGCTAAGGTGTCGCCGGAGGTGCGGTGCGTAATCACCCGTTTCGGCGTGGTACTGTCGCCGGACGGCGGTGTCTTTCCGAAAGTAGCCTACCCGGCGCAGCACCGGATTGCGGTGCAGTTCGGTTCGGGCATGCAGAATTTCGCCTGGATCGACCTGCGGGACTTGCTCCGGGCCATGGAGTTCGTGATCACCCATCCGGACATCCGCGGGCCGGTCAATATGGTGTCGCCCCGGCGGATCAACAACGGGCAGTTCATGCGGGCGGTGGCCAACCGGTTCCGGTCGTGGATGGTACTGCCGCTGCCGGGCGTGCTGCTGCACATGATATGGGGCGATGCGTCGCAACTGCTGCTTTCGGGCCAATGCGCCTATCCGGAGAAACTGCTCACACACGGTTTCAGGTTCGAGTCCCACGGAATCAACGACTTTCTATCGCGCATATAAAAAAGGGGGAAGCGTCACTTCCCCCCTTTTATTTCGTTCCTGAGCGGCTTTCGCTCGACGAAATCCCGGATGTTGGACAGCGTGGTCTCCGCGATATTGGCCAGCGCCTCGCGGGTAAAAAATCCCTGGTGCGAGGTGACGATCACGTTGTTGAACGATAACAGGCGGGCCAGCGTGTCGTCGTCGATGATCTTGTCCGACTTGTCCTCATAAAAATACTCCCCTTCCTCCTCGTACACGTCCAGCCCTGCGGCCCCGATCTTCTTCTCCTTCAGCCCTTCGATCAGCGCATTGGTGTGGATCAGCTGGCCGCGGCCGGTGTTGATCAGGATCACGCCCTCTTTCATGAGGCCGATGGAGTTCTCGTCGATCATGTAGCGGGTCTGCTCGGTCAGCGGGCAGTGCAGCGAGATCATGTCCGAACGCCGGTACAGCTCGTCGAGCGGCACGTAGGTCATGCCCGCCTCCCGCGCGAACGCCTCGTCGGGATATGGGTCGTAGCCCAGCACCTCCATCCCGAAGCCCCGCAGGATGCCGATCAGTATCTTCGCGATCTTGCCCGTTCCGATGATTCCGGCCGTCTTGCCGTGCATATCGAAGCCCATCAGCCCGTGGAGCGAGAAGTTCCCGTCCCGCGTGCGCCAGTAGGCGCGGTGTATCTTGCGGTTGAGCGAGAGCATCAGGGCCACGGCATGCTCGGCCACGGCGTAGGGCGAATAGGCAGGAACCCGCACGACCGTGATTCCCTCCCGCGCGGCGGCGTCGAGGTCCACATTGTTGAACCCGGCGCAGCGCAGGGCGATCAGGGGCACCCCCTGTTCCCGGAGCGCACGCACGACCTCGGCGTCGGCGGTGTCGTTCACGAAGATGCAGACGGCCTCGGCCCCTTTGGCCAGCACAGCGCTCTCCCCGGTCAGGTGTCCCTTGTAGTAGCGGATGTCGAAACCGAAGGCTCCGTTGGCCTTGTCGAACGACTCTTTGTCGTAGGGTTTCGCCCCGAAAAATGCGATCCTGGTTGCCATCATGTTTTGAGTTGGGTTTCTTCTGTTGCGTGCAAAAACGGTGCCGGTCCTAAAGCCATGCCACATCGGCAGGCTTCTTGTCGATGTAGTTCGGGAACAGGAAGGCGGGCATGCCCAGCGCCATCCCCGCATGTATGGTGCCTTGGATACCCAACAGCTTTTTCATCCGCCCGTTGCGGTCCTGCTCGATGGCGGAGCAGACGAAACCGGTGTAGAACTGGCTGACGCCGAGGCTTTCGGCCATCAGTGAGCCGTTTTCGTATGCAAGGTTGGCGTCGGCGCGCCCGAAGCGGCTCGATTCGGGGGTGTGGATGAAGAGCAAGGCCGTCGCGCCGCGCAGCACGAGATCGTTCCCTCTGGCCTGCTCTTCGATAAGCCGGTGGAAGGTCGGCAGGTAGCGGTAGACCTGCGGCAGCATGCGCCGCAGAATGGGTTTGAGCAACGGGTTCTCCAGCTTGCGGAGCACGCCGCCGAAGATGTCGAGGGTGATGTTGGTGACCTGCCTCAGCTTTTCGGGGTCGGTCACCAGCGTGAAGGCGACTTGCTGCATGTTGCTGGCTGTGGGCGCCCGGTGGGCCGCTTCGACGATCTGCTCCAGCTTCTCGTTGGGCACGGGTTCGGCTTTGAACGCCCGGTTGGAACGCCGCGCTTTGCAAAGCAGCATCACTTGTTCGGGCGAGGGCATGGCGCTGCGGTCGATGGGGTGCACTTTGGCGGAAGGGAAGGCGGAATGGCGCACGGAAGATGTAGGGCATGCGGCCACACAATGGCCGCAGACGATGCAGGTTTCGATGTTCCGCGTCCCGACCGCTCCGCGCGGCTGGGCCTGCGTAAAGATGCGCGAGGGGCATACGGCGACGCACCGCCCGCAGCGTATGCAACTGGTCTCTTCGATGTTCAGGAAGATATCCATACCGGATTGAGTTTTTTTAGAGGTTGAAAGATAGTGAAAAAAAACAAAAGGGCCACTCCTTGAATCAGGAGCGGCCCTTGCCGTTGTGGTGCCACTCGGAATCGAACCAAGGACACAAGGATTTTCAGTCCTTTGCTCTACCAACTGAGCTATGGCACCATCGTTTTGCGATTGCTGTGCAAAGGTAGGCAAAATTTCCAAACCTCCAAACCCCCGGCGAAAAAAATGTATTTTTCCGGATCGGATATAGCCGGGAAGGCTACTTAGCGGAGCCGCCCGAAGTTCCGCTTTCGAGAATGCTCACGATCGAGAACAGCGTGAAACAGACGGCTCCCAATCCGGCCAGCACCCGCGCCGGGATAAAGAACGACGGATCCAGATAGGCCTCCTCGAACAGGAAAGCCGCCGTCATCAGGCACGCCAGGGCCGTCAGCACCGGGATCAGCGGTATGCGCCGCGCCAGTGGGAACTCGCCCCGCCACACTTTGGCCAGCAGCGTCACCTTGCTCGAAATGCTGTAACACACCAATCCCAGCCCCACCATAATGAACCCGATGGGGCCGAATGCGCTTCCGCGGAACGTCAGGATGATGACCAGTCCCCAGACCAGCGCCACCGTGCCCAACAGCAGTACCACCCGGTACCAGTTGCTCTTGTCCGACTTATTGTAAGTGTTGCGCGTCTGGCGCGTGATGCTCGCCACCAGCGCGATCAGGCTGGTGCAGATGCAGGCGATACCGCCCATCACCGTACCAGCCGTCAGGTACTCGGGATGGCCGCCGGCCCGGGCCAGCAGGACGATGGCCCATACCCATGCCGCAACCGATGTCAGGATGGCCACCCCTTCGAGCGAAAGGGCTATGGCCCGCGAATAGGCGTTCGGATGCGGGGTATGGTCCGTTTTACGGGAGTTCTCCGGGATCAGGGTGAATTTGATCGACGACGTTGCGGCTGTTGACACGCAGATGGAGATCAATCCCAGCCCGCAGACGACATGGCCACCGACCACCAGCGGCGTTTGGTCGGCGTGCGCGGCGAAGATCCAGATGCCGAAACCGAGCGTAAAGAGAGCGACCGTGTAGCCGATCACCGGCAACAGCCAGGTGAAGGGGGCGCGGTAGGTTCCGATCAACTGCCGGATAATGGTAGCGGCGGTGGTGTACAGCGCGATGCAGATCGAGCCGAGGAAAAAGACTACCGCCCCTGCGGTCAGGCGCGAGGGATCGTCACTTCCGAAAAAGATAAAACCGCCCAGTCCGAAGCAGAAAGCCGCCATGGCCAGCGGAATCGCCCGGAACAGGACGCTGATGCCGTAATTCATAGCCGATAGAAAATTATATCATGTAAAATAGTATATTCGGGAACCGTCTGCGCGACATGCGCGGAAAGTTTTTGTGAGTTTGAAAGCAAAAAGCGAACCAAAATTCCGGAACGGGATACCGCAGGAAGTGCCAAGATCGTTATCTTTACGTAGGGTTTTAGATAAAATCTCTTACGTCGCCGCCTGCGCGGCCGTTGCCATCTTATTGGCCTGCCGACCGAGATATACGCCGCTTTATTGCCGGCCTCCGCTATTGGCGAAGTAAACTCCCGGATCGAGTGCCGAGCGGCAACGGCCCGACCGTTGAGGCGGAAGCGTAATTTTATCCGAGAATTAATTTTACGGCCCCCGCGTGACCGCGGCGGAACGTACGATGCATCGCTTACAGTTTAACTCTACGTTTTTCTTACCGGCCGCAGCCTGCGGAGTGTATGCAACGCAGTTGCGGGCCTCCGCGGGGGGAGGCTGCGGCCCGCACGGCTCGCTACGCTCGCCGCAGGAGTCCCAAAAGTGTCAGTACGGTATTGCAATAAATAAACCGTACCGTTAAAGATAAGATGCAACCCGGCAATGCGGGCAAGCCCGATTGTTCCCGGCTTTTTCTATCTTTGTAAAATATTTTTAAAATATCATATGGAACGGAATATCGGTGCGGAAATAAAAGAGCGGATACTGGTGCTGGACGGCGGACTGGGAACTTTGATCCAGGCCCGTCAGCTGGCCGAAGAAGACTACGGCGGCCACCCGGGCTGTAACGACTATCTAGTCGTGTCCCGTCCGGATGTCCTTGCTGAGATCCATGCGGCCTATTTCGAGGCCGGGGCCGATATCGTTTCCACCGACACCTTCAACGCCAATCCCGTGTCGCTCAGGGACTACGAACTGCAAGACCGCACTTACGAGATCAATAAAACCGCTGCTGAACTGGCCCGCGGCGTGGCCGACCGGTACGAGGCGCAGGACGGGAAACCGCGCTTTGTGGCAGGCTCCGTGGGGCCGACCAACCGGAGCGCCTCGATGTCGCCGGACGTGAACGATCCGGGCCTGCGTAACGTGACGTTCGACGAGCTGGCGGAAGGGTACGCCGAACAGGTACGGGGCCTTATCGACGGGGGCGCCGACCTGATCCTGATCGAGACCGTTTTCGACACGCTCAACTGCAAAGCGGCCCTCTATGCCGTGCGCGAGATACTTCAGAACCTGACGATCCCGGTCATGGTCAGCGGCACGATTACGGACGCCAGCGGGCGTGTGCTGTCGGGACAAACCGTTGAGGCTTTTTACGCTTCCGTAGAGCACGCGAATCTGTTGAGCGTGGGGCTGAACTGCGCTTTCGGGGCGCGGCAGCTGATGCCCTATATCGAGCGGATCGGGCGGGTGGCGAAGATGGCCGTTTCGGCGCATCCCAACGCCGGGCTGCCCAATGTGATGGGGGGCTATGACGAAAGCGCCGAACATATGGCGACGATTATCGAGGAATATCTAAAAGGCGGCCTGTTGAATATCGTCGGCGGGTGCTGTGGCACCACCCCGGAGCATATCCGCGCCATTGCGGAAGTCGCTAAAAACTATAAGCCGCGCGCCTACCGTGCACCGCGGGATAACGGGGGGGCGACTGTGCTGGCGGGGCTTGAGGTGCAGAAAGTATCGCCGGAGAGCAATTTTGTGAACGTCGGCGAGCGGACGAACGTGGCGGGTTCGGCGAAGTTTGCGCGGCTGATTCGGGAACGGCAGTTTGCCGAGGCGCTGGCCGTAGCGGCGGAGCAGGTCGAGGGGGGGGCGCAGGTGATCGACGTCTGCATGGACGCCCCGATGATAGACGCGCCGCAGGCGATGACCGAATTCCTGAACCTGATGGCTTCGGAGCCGGAGATCGCCCGGCTGCCGGTGATGATCGACTCATCGGACTGGCGCGTGATCGAGGCGGGGCTGCGCGTGGCGCAGGGCAAGTCGGTGGTCAACTCCATTTCGCTCAAGGAGGGCGAAGAGAAGTTCCTCGACCATGCCCGCACCGTGCGGGCGTTCGGAGCGGCGGCGGTGGTGATGCTGTTCGACGAGAAAGGGCAGGCGGACTCTTATGAACGGAAGATCGAAGTGGCGGATCGGGCCTATAAACTACTGACCGCTAACGATTTTCCAGCCGAAGATATTATTTTCGACCCCAACGTGCTGGCGGTGGCGACGGGGATCGATGAGCATAACGACTATGGGCGCGCTTTCATCGAAGCCACGTCGTGGATCAAGCAAAATTGTCCGGGGGCCAAGGTGAGCGGCGGGGTGAGCAACCTCTCCTTCTCGTTCCGGGGCAACAACCCGGTGCGCGAGGCGATGCACTCGGTATTCCTCTACCACGCCACGCGGGCGGGGATGGACATGGGGATCGTCAATCCGTCGATGTTGCAGATCTATGACGAAATCGACAAAGAGTTGCTGGACTTGTGTGAAGATGTGGTGCTGAACCGGCGAGCGGATGCGGCGGAGCGGCTGACGGCCTATGCCGAGGCGCATTCGGCCGAAGCGCGGGGCGAAAGCGCGGCGGTGAAACACGACGCCTGGCGCGATGGGACGGTGGACGAGCGGGTGATCCACGCGCTGGTGAAGGGGATCACGACCCATATCGAAGCGGACGCGATGGAGGCCTACGAGAAATACGGCTCCGCCATCGAGGTGATCGACAAGGTGCTGATGGTGGGGATGGGACAGGTGGGCGACCTGTTCGGCAGCGGAAAAATGTTCCTGCCGCAGGTGGTCAAGTCGGCGCGGGTGATGAAACAGGCGGTGGCGGTGCTGGAACCTTTTATCAAGAGCGGCGAGACGGTGGAGCAAGGGGCCAAACTGTTGATTGCCACCGTGAAGGGCGACGTGCACGACATCGGCAAGAATATCGTGTCGGTGGTGCTGGCCTGCAACGGCTATCGGATGGTGGATCTGGGGGTGATGACCCCGCCGGAGAAGATCGTCGAGGCGGCGGTGGCCGAAAAGGTGGACGCGGTGTTGCTGTCGGGACTGATTACGCCCTCTTTGGAGGAGATGCGCATCGTGGCGGAGCAGTTCGAACGGGCGGGGTTGGATATTCCGATCTGCGTGGGCGGGGCCACCACTTCGGAGCTGCACACGGCGGTCAGGATCGCACCGTCGTACAGCGGGCTGGTGGCCCACTCGACGGATGCGTCGAGCTGCGCCAAACTGGTGAACCATGTGCTGAAAGAGTATGGTTTTCACCGGCAATACCGCGAAAAGCAGGAGGCTATACGGGTGAAATACGCGGAGTTGAGCGCCGCGCGCGAGCTGCGGCCGCTGGCCGATGCGCGGGCGCACAAGCTGAAACTGGTATTTGACGAAAAGACGGTAACCCGGCCCAAACACCTCGGCAAAAAAGTATTGACGAACTACCCGCTGGAGAAAATCGCCCAGCGGATCGACTGGACGTACTTCTTTATCCAGTGGGATCTGGCGGGGCGTTACCCGGCGATTTTCGACCATCCGACCAAGGGCAAGGAGGCCCGGCGGCTGTTCGACGATGCGCAAGTGATGCTTCGGAAACTGATTGATTCGGGAAAAGTGCGGGCGGACGCGGTGATCGGCATCGTGCCGGCGCGGAGCGAGAGGGACGATATCCTGATCCGGGGCTGTTTCCACGGCGACGGCAGCTCGTGCGGCTGCGGGGCGCCGGAGGTGCGGTTCGCCTGCCTGCGTGGGCAGAATCCGAAAGAGGAGACGAACCTTTGTCTGGCGGATTTCGTGTCGCCGGGGCCGGGCGAGGGGCTGCCGCAGGATCACGTGGCGTCGTTCGCGCTGGGCGTGACGTGTGACTACAAGGGCGATTCGGACTACGAAAATATCATGGCGCGCATCCTGTGCGACCGGCTGGCGGAAGCGTTCGCGGTGGAGGTCTCGGCCCTGCTGCGGGACGAGTTGTGGGGATTCCCGGAAGGTTCGGAGGGCTCGCGCATTGCCGTGGGTTATCCCTCGGCGCCGGATCATGCCGGGAAGCGGCTGATCTTCGACCTGCTGGACGTGGAGTTGGAGAT